>JAEXNA010000092.1 GCA_023447635.1 Vulcanimicrobiota bacterium
TGCCTCCAGGGCTGCTTTCGCCTTCAGCTGTGGCGGATGCTTTCTTCTCATTTTCGCTCTTTCCAACCGCCACCAGTTTAGTCCTCATCTAACTAAGGACACTGTCCGACTTTTGGGGAGCACCACAATGGGCCCCTGCGGAAACCGAGGGCGACGCCTCCCGTTGGGAGGCCATCTCGGTTAGAATAAGGATACGATGTGGGACGACGACCGGATTTTGACACTCCCTGGAAAGAGGCGCTGGGCAAATACCTGCCCGACTTCTTCGCCTTCTTCCACCCCGACATCCATGACGACATCGACTGGAGCCACCCCTCACGCCAACTCGACAAAGAGCTACGGAAGCTCGCTCCCGATTCTAGAACGAACCACAGGGTTACGGACAGCCTGGTCGAGGTGCGACGGCGCGGCGGAGAGACCGCGCTGGTACTCGTGCACATCGAGGTGCAAAGCCACGAAGAGCCCGAGTTTGCGCAGCGAATGTGGGAATACAACAGCCGCATCGCTCTCCACAGCAAGCAGCCCGTCTGCAGTCTCGCCGTGCTGGGTGACCGACGAGACAGCTGGCGACCGACCTCGTATCAGCGGGAGTTGTGGAGCACTCGACACCTCTTCGACTACGCCATCTCGAAAATTCTCGACTATCGAGAGCGCTTGGACGAACTCGAAGTCTCGACCAACCCGTTCGCTCTCCTGGTGGCGGCTACACTCCACGTGCGAGACACCACACCCGAATCTCCTCAGCGGCGTGAGGCGAAGTTCCGCATGGTGCGCTCCATGTTCCAGGCCGGCCTCTCCGCCTCCGAGATCCGCGCCTTCTTTCGCCTGGTGGACTGGATCATGACACTGAGCCCGGACCAGGACGAATCTTTCTACGACGACCTTCACGACCTCGAGAGGAGCAAGAATATGCCGTACATCACCAGCATCGAACGCCGAGGCATCGCCAAAGGCCTGGAGCAAGGCCTCGAGCAGGGCCTGGAAAAAGGCCGAGAGGAGGGCTTTGAAGGTCTGCGTGCCGCGGCGCTGCTAGCCCTCGAATCTCGCTTCGGTCCCGTACCCGAGGCTACAACCGTGGCGATCCAGGCGATCAGTGATCTGGACCGCCTCATCGCCCTGGTCGGCGCCATCGCCAGCGCGGACTCCCTCGAGACCGCCGTCGAAGCCGTCCACGCTGCCTCCAGCGACAAGTAGCCGCTTGCAACGGGGCCGAGGGCTTCACCCTCGTCCCCGCCAGGGGGGCACCTTCGAAGCGGCCAAGGTTGTCGCATACCAACGCGCAACCCACCATTGCAGCCCTGACACCCAGGCGCTCAACGAGAAAAGCCGCCTCCCGACGGGGAAGCGGCTTTCGAAAGAGTCCCGAATTCGGGAGTCTCGCAGAACAACTATTGGGGAGCGACGGCCTTGCGGACCTCGGCGACCTGCTGCTCGACGGCTTCGCGGCCGGCCTTGACGCTGTCGGTCACGTAAGCTTCGGCGGTCTTGCCCTGCTGAGCCATCAGGTGCAGCAGCGACTCGTTGGTGGCGGCAACCTGGTCGCGGGTAGCGGCGGCGTGGTTCAGCATCACGCGAATCATCTCTTCGTTGCGCTGCTGCATCTCGGTCAGCACTTCCATGTTCTTCTTGGCGGTGGCAATCATCACATCAATCATCGTTCTTGACCTTTCATTTCTCGGAGCGGCGCTCCGTTATCTTCTGAGCGCAGACTACGACAGCCCAGTTGCAGCCCAATTGCAAAATCCCGCAACCTCACTTGCAACTCCCCAGTGCATCGCCACGCGACGTTGCCACTCTCCCCAACAACAACCTTGCCACTCTCGCCAACAGCGACGCGCCGTTTAGCCCTCAGCCGGAAAGAAGTCCGCAGCGCTCAGCCCGTGCCGGGCGATGTACTCCTCCAACCCCCGTCCGGCCTTAGCCCTCAGCGCCCCCTGAAAGGGCGGCGCCCAGCCCAGCAGCCGGCCCTTCCAGCCCAGCGCCATCCCCATCCAGGCCCGCAGATCGAAGTCGTCCGTATGGCGCTTGATCTTGCCGTCCTGGAACTCGAAGGCAGCCCGGATCTTGTTGTGCACGAGCAGGCCAGAAGCCGAGAAGGTGTAGCGCGCCTCCCAGCGGGCGCTGCCCTCCCTCTCCCCGGCGACCACATCAGAGTACGAGACCTCCAGATCCTTCCCGCGCTCGCACAGCATGCGCCACATCGCGGCGGCCCTCCAACCTTCCAGGTGAGGAAAGACCGGGTCGCTGAACACCACCTCGGGATGGTAGCAGGCCGCCATGCCCGCGTGGTCGCGCCTGGCGAACGCCTGATAGAAGGAGTGGATCGTCTGCATATTCTCGGCCATTCAGCTCGCTTCGCCCCGGCCAGAGAAACTCCGTCGTCGGGCGGGAGATGCAGTCCTCATGGACTGAGAGGTGTAGCCCAACAGGGAGTTCCTCTGCCAGAATGAAGGCTCCAGGATGCGTCAATCTTTCCCCACTAAAGCATCCCCTCTCCGCTCCCTCCTCACCGCCGCGACCTTTGCGCTTCTTCTCTCCGGGTCGGCTCTAGCCCAGCTCACCGAGCCGGTGTTAGAGGAGCAAAGCACGCCGGTCGGCGCCTGCAAGGCCAACCTGGTCAACAGCAAGCTCGTCCTGACCATGTGGTTCGCCGACCACAACGCAGCGTACCCCGCCTCTGTAGCCGAACTCGTCCCGGACTACTTTGTCAAATCCGTGCACTGCCCGACCGCAGAAACTCAGGACTACGGCTACGTTCGTACGGAAGACGGCAAAACGTTCACGCTGACCTGCCCGGGCAACCACCAGGCCGAAGGCGTGACCGAACCGCCGTCCATCACCAGCGACGTCGAAACCGAAGCCTACTGGACCTCGGTCGAGCCGGACTAACCTTCCGTTTGGACCCCCAGCGACGAAAGGGCCGTTCCGCCTCAGCACGAACAGAGGGTGATGCCTATTTCTCTGCTCAACCCACTTCGTAGCGCCCTCGTCACGGCCGCGCTGTCTCTGCTACTTACCCACCCCGTTCCGGCCCAAGGGTCGGAAGCGGGGGACTCCGCGCCTGTGTCTCCACTACAGACCTGCGCTTCCAACATGAAGAACACCCAGGCGGCCTTGACCATGTGGTTCGTGGACCATGAGGAATTGTACCCCGACGGTTTGTCCTCGGTCGCTCCCGGGATTCTCATCGAAATGCCCCATTGCCCGACCGCGCCAACCAAAGAGTACGTCTACTTGCGCGAGAAGCGCGGTAAGGCGTTCACTCTCATCTGCCCCGGCGACCACAGCGAGGAAGGAGAGGACGAAGCGCTCTACCTCACCAACACGAAAAAGCTCGAGGATATCATCCGGGAAGCCCAGGCCGAGTGGGAGGCCGAACATCCGGAGGAGGGCTCGGAAGCGCCAGCTCCGGAGTCGCCCACTCCTACTCAAGACGCCAAGCCATAAGCCCCGGAGGGTTCCTTGAACCCGCCCAGTGCGGACTCTCTCTCTTGAACCCGGTCACCGGAGTCACCCTTCCGGTAGCCCGGCCTCAGATCCGGTTAGAGGGGGACCTCGCTCAGCCCGGCACGAACCGACCCATCCCGAAATGCGAAGAGGCACCCAGCGAGAGCGGGCCGACCAGCGGCTCGGCGAACTCTAGGCGGAACCCCTGGGGGACCCCCGGGGGCATCGGTTTCCGCCAGCGGCGACGCTGGAAGCGCAGCCAATCCGCAGCCGCCCCCGAGGCCGTTTGGCCTGCGTAAGGCTCCACCGAAACAAGCTCCGGCATCCCGCGCAGCCGACACTCCCGCCGAATCTGCTCCGCAGGCGATTCCTTGCCGTTGGCCTTCGGATGGCGCGAGCAAAGGTAGGGGGTCGAGGAGATCCATACCGCAGACTCTCCAAACACCGAGGCGCGAGCCCCATCTTCGAGCAAGGCCAGCGGCACCAGACGAAACCGCTCACTGCTCCCACGCTCCTCATCTTCCCGCAGACTCTCCCGCGACTGACGGCGCAGGTCGGGAAAGCTGCGGAACCGCTTCAGGACGTCCAGTTCCTCGGAAGTGAAGCCGTCCGGAGCCCAAAGGTACAGCCGGTCCAGGCGGTCGTGCCAGCGGTCGTGACTCTCCGGGAGAAAGAAAGCGTGACGGTGCTGGTCCTGACGCATCTCGCCCTGCACCTTCCCGGTGAAGTTGTCCGAGGTCGCCCTCCCGTACTGCTTCCCGTAAGCGCCGTTCAGCCCCAGCCGGGCCCAGTCCGCCAGCCAAAGCGTCTCGGTCTGATGCGGAAGCAAGCGCGACTGCAGCAGGAACACCGCGATATGCTTGGTCGGCGCGGGACGCTCGGCGGCCTTGGGAGCCGCTCCTCGCAGCGCCATCCGCGAACGCCGGTAGGCGATCCAGCGCGACCCCGGCGGGCGGTTGTATCCCTGCTTTTGCAGAACGCTGGTCTCGACCATCAACTGCTCCAAGGTGACCGCCTCGTCCGGACAGAGCAAGTTCGTGCTTTCATACTCGTTATGATGGACCCCGGACTCGGGCGGCCCCGCGTTGACCTCCACCTCTTCCTCCCCTCGAAAAGAGGCTTCGCACCAGGACTCGGCCCGGCCGAAGTATCCCAGGCCAAGCAGCAGACGCTCCAACAGACCGCTCTGCTCCCTCGTCAGGCTCGACTCGGGCCAGACAAACGACAGCAGGCTCTCCTGATCTTCGGAACGGCCGACCGCGACGAAGGCGTCGTGCACCTGAAGCTTGTCCTCTCCACCCTGAGGCATGTAGTGTCGGGTGTGCCCGACGGTAGCCTCCGGCAGGCGAAAGGTCGGAGGCGAGGCCAACTGCTCCAACAGCGCCTGCACTTCTTCCTGGGGGACTTCCGGAGCCGAAAGCTTCCAGGACGAGACCAGAGCTCGCAGCAGACGCCAGGGGGACGGCGGCCACTCGGCCTCGCCCTCGTTGACGTGCCGCCCCCAAGGGGTCGCGTGGTACCGACCCGCCAGGAAACGCAGGTCGATGCGGATCATTTGCTCATAACCTCGCGCACGGCGGGCTGGGCGAACCGACCCGCTTTGGCTAGAGCTGCAATCTGCTTGACGAGTCTGGCGCCGAGCTCGTCCTGAGATTCCAGATTGAACTCCGCCGGGCGCTTGACCTTGATGCCGTTCACCTCCAGGTCGCAGGCCGTCCTCAGCCGCAGATCGTAGTCCAGGAAGCGGCGGATCTTGTACAGGGCCAGGGTGATCAGGAATTCTTCGGCCTCGGCTCCCAGACGGTAGGCGCGCAACTGGTGAAGGTCCAGATTAAAGTAGGCGGTGATGCTTTTTGCCGTGTACTCGACGCGATGAAACGGCACATGCCCCTTGCCGTCTTTGGCGGCCCCCTGGGCGTCCAGGCGGTCGAACTTCACCCCGCCGCTGGCCGCCTGAGTGACCTCGTCGGCCTCGATGAAGGCGGACAGAAGACGGGGAAGGCGAAGCGTCCCCGGCTTGATGTTAGAGAAGAAGATTCCGTGGATCAAACTGTTAGGATCGTTCTTCAGCAGATAGGCGGCGAGCGCTGGAATATCGGGGCGAATCCTGCGGTTCCAGTCTAATGTCGTGATCAACTCTTCCTCGATAGCCTTCACGATATAAGGGCTGTTCAGGCGGTGAGACTCTTCAATGGAACTGGTCGCGCCCAGTCCTTCGACCCGGGTCTTGACGTAGGGCATGCCCTCCAGCGGACCCACCACATCTTTCGCAGCGTCGTCCCAGATAGCCCTCTCCAATCGGTTGGCCATGCTCTGCGCCGACTCGACCAGCAGGTTGCTCTTACCGCCGTAGCTGAACTCGGCAGCGCCCAGGTCGGGAAATCCGGTGGGCTGGAAGCGGGTGCCCTGCACCGGTTGCAGGTCGGCTTCCAGAAGCAGGCGGGGGGTATCGTTAAGATGGCTATACATAGTTCGGGTCCCTTTCTTCGCGAGAGATGTCGGATTGCAGATTCAGGATGTTGGCCTCGATACGCCGGTAAGCGGCATCCGAGATGGGGAAAAGCAAGGCCGCAGCCAGGCGGCGGCAGGTGGAGGGGGGGAGGGGCTGGTGCGAGGTCAGAGCGCGAGGGATCACCAGACCCCGACCCAGCAAGAAGCGACGAGCTTCCAGTAGCGCCGCGCCGACCTTCCCGCTGCTCAGAAGACCAAGAATCGCCAGCGGCGGAACGCGCTTGTCGCGCACGACCTCTTCCCCCTCGGCGCTCGAAGCTCGACGAGGTCTCCCTTGATGCAGGGCCAGCCTGGGCAGCAAGTAGGGCAGAGTCAGGAAGTCGGGCGGACGAGCCGGCCTGATATCGTGGCCTTTTGGCGGAACCAGGCAAAGGGCAAAGAGTAGCCGCTCGAGCCGCTGTTCGTCCAGGCGCCCCTCGATAAACTCCTCGATATCGGCCGTGGGAGCGGTATGAAGGCCTCGGGCCGGGGTGGTCGCGGCGCCGCCGTCATGAGCGCTCAGCAGACGGTAGCGCAGCAGACCCAGCATCCGCTCCGGAACGTCGCGTCCGGTCCAGCGTGGAAGCCAGCCGTGGTCGTCCCACTGACGAGTGTGAGGGTTGAACGGCGTCAGTTGAGATCGGACGTGCAGCAGGTTGGCTCCCGCCTCGGCCCCGCCCAGCGTGGAAAGCGCCAGGGCAAGACGAAACTCTGGCGTCTCGTCGTAGGTCTGCTCGACCCAATCCGGATCGAGCGCGGGCAGCGGGCGGACGCTTTCCCACAGTTTGGGCGAGCGGGAAAGAAAGAGGTTCAGCTCTCCCAACCGCTCCAGAGCCGTCACCAGCGGGGCCTTCCCGGCGCTGGCCAGATGCTCCATCACGGCGTTGTCGTACCGCCGGATGGCGCGGGCGACCGACTCGGGCCGGTCGAGCTTATGACGGTGGCTATGGAACCAGCGCTGCTCGACGCGTCGCAGCAGGCCGGCGCTGTCGACCTGACCGACCGGATGGTAGCCTAACGGAGTGGCGAAGTAGCTCTTGCCATTGCGCTGTAAGAAGCCGAAGCGAGAGAAACCGCTGAGCCCTCTCGAGGTGCCGTGGCTGGCCAGCGCCAGCGAGAACTCGACCGGGTTCCGCGCCTGCTGAGAACCCACCTGGGCTCGCCCTTCGGCAAAGAGCGCCTGAATTTCCGGGTAGCGGGCGGGCTGGTCCCAGAGGGGCAGCCAGATCTCCTGACGGTTCCCCTCGTCCTGTCCCAACTTTCCGTGGCCAACCCCCAGATGGTTGACGGTGAACGGGAACGAGCCCCCCGTTCGGCCGGGGTCTTTGAAGCGACTGACGGCGGCCGCCGCCAGAACCCCAGCGCCTTCGATCATAAGGACGTAATACCAGGGGTTCAGCAGAGCGCCGCCGTCAAACCCCACGCTCAGATTGACGCCGCCGGCCGAGCCGGGATCGAACTGTCCGATCGGGCCGCCCCTCAGATGGCGACTCAAGCTTCCGTACAGCGCGCCTTCGAGCAGCTCCAGGTTCTGCTCGGGCCTGGCCTTGCTGGAAAGAAACAGCTCTTCCAGGCGCTTCATCTGGTTGTTCGAAAACTCCAGACGGCCGTCGTTCCCGCCCGTGCCCAGAAGGGGAGAGTAACGAGGTTTGGACTGTCCCTTGTCGTCTTCGGAAAGGACTACGGCAGCGTCGAGCCACTTCAGGCTCTCGTCGTCGAGCTCTCGCCTCAGCGTGCGCAGCAGGTGGGTCTTGGCCTCTTCTCCGTCCGGCTTATCCTTGGCGCCAAGGCGCTCAAGGATGGCCCGCACCTGAAGAAGAGTCTTCCTGTAGGGTTCGAACCGGGGGTGCTTCGAGGCCAGGATCGCGTTGGGCCCTTCCTTGTTGTCCTTCGGGTAATACCCACTCCCACCGTTCCAGGGGCTGGTCAACGGGGTCGGCCGGTACTCTTCCAGGAAGAACTGCAGAAGCTGGTCCTTATCGAGAGCGCTGTATAGCTGCACGTGACCTTCCGACCATGCCATAGAAGCGTCGGGGTCTTTCTGCTCGTAAAGCAGACGAAGCACGCCCAGGGCGGTAAGGTAGGAGGCCAGGGGCTGGGACTGCAGCCCTTTGAGTTGGTGTTGAGTCTCAGGCATGGGTAATGATGGCCTCACTTTCCGGGTCGCTCTCTTTCTTGCTCGCCCGCACGTCGGCGGCTCGCATCAGCGCCTCCAGGTAGGCCAGGCGGAACGGTCCCAGATCGGGATCGTCCCTGAGTTTGAGGGTTTCGTCCTGCCACCCGCCTCGCCCCAGGGCGAACGCCTTCAGGCTCAGCGGGGTCGGTTCCGGGAGAAGGGGAGGGATGGGAGGCAGCGTGTCGCCCTCGATGATACCAAGGACGGCGTCGTTCTGTTCGTCCGGGAAGGAGCGGATGGAGAGACGCGCTTTGCCGTGATGACTGGCGGCCAGATACTGTATCAACGGGCTAAGACCGTGAACTCGGGCGGCCAGGGCGCTGGCCAGTTCGTGACGGAAGTAGCGCCGGTTATGAAAGCTGGGATGAACACACTTGGCCCACAGTTCGGTCGGGTCGCCATCCTCGGGCGTCATGTGCCGGGTCATGGTGGCCTGAAAGACTGGATGAGCCTTGCCGACATCGTGCCAAAGAGCGGCGACACGCAAAGCCTCGAGAATCTCCTGGGGCAGCAAGTGTTGTAGAGCCGAAAGCAGTGTTTCCATCTCGTTGCAGACGTTTTGGGTATGCTGCTGCAGGGTCAGGTAGCGTTTCAGTCCCGAGCGAAAGTCGTCGGCCATGGCAGGGAAGGGAGAGTAGTTGTCTTTCGGCTCGAGCGGTTTCACCGGCGCTTTGCTGTCGGGGTCCCAGCCCGTTCTGGCAGAGTAGTGACCCTGGGAGTGATGAACCAGATAGGTTCGACCCGAGACCAGATCGTTAGCGCGGGCCTGCCGCCATTCGGCCTTCGCTCCCACCAGGTCGTCGAGGTACCACACTTCGAGCTTCTTGTCGGCCACCCGTTTGGCCAGTTCAGCCTTGCCCACTTTGCAAAGCTCGTGGTGCGCCGGCGCCGGCATCTCTAGCTTCGGGCGCTCGGTATCCCCCCAGTCGCGCCAGAACAGGAACACGTCGCGATTGTCGCCATCGCGGATAAATCGGCTGATGTCGATGTCGAGCCCGGACAGGTCGCTCGCAGTGTCGAACAGGTCCAGCAGATCTCGTCTGCGCAGCGTGTCATACAGCGGGCGCGGCTCGTCGAGCGGTTCCATGAAGCGCCAGGGCGGAACGTCCTCCACCCCTTCGAACATCGCCCGAGCTCGGTCGAGCTCTTCGGGCTCGTAAGGCGCCGCGTGCTTTTCGGGAACGTCGACCCAGTAGACCTGGGCGTGGTCCTGTTCGCCTCTACGGTTGCAACGACCGAAGCGTTGGATCAGGGCCGAACAGGGGGCGAGTTCGGTGATCAGGATGTCGGCGGACAGGTCGACGCCGGCTTCGATCACCTGGGTCGAGATCACGATCCGCTCGGTGTCGTCCTCCAGGACGGCGTCGAGGATCGCTTTGCGATCGCCAGGGCGAAAACGCGAGTGCAGCAGATGCACTCTATCCCCGAACTGTCTCCGCAGACGGGTGTACACGGCGATAGCGCGTTTGACCGTGTTCACGATGACCAGGGTGAACTTGCTCGGAAGGTGCAGCCGGGCGACCTCCCTGGCCAGCGGGTCGCCCTTCGGGTCGAACGGGATGTTCAGTTTCTGAAACGGCTTCTTCGCGTAGAGCCTTTGGTGGAGATTCTCTCGGTCGTCGTCGGTGAAGGGGTGAAGGGGAAGGTCGACTGACGGGTGGTCGACCGTATGCAGCCAATCGCGGTGCAGGGTGGCGGACATCCACAAGGTGCGCGCCGAGCCGGTGAATCCCAACTTCTGACGCAGCCCGTGCAGCTGGGCCGAGGTCTCCAGCGCCGGACCCATCAGCTGGATCTCATCGAACACCCACTGGACGTCGTTGTGGAACTGGCCGAAGTGCACCGGCCAGCGGAAGCGGCTCATCGCGTAGCCCCGGTTCAGAGCGCGGGAGAGCAGCTGGTCCTGAGTCCCGATGATGATGGCGGGCTTCTCGGGGTGCAATTCCCACGCCTCGTCGATGTATCCGCCCTGCATCGGATGGACCGTGATTTCCCGCTCGAGTCCCAGGTTCTCCAGCCACTTCGTGACCTCGTTAAAGAGCTGCTCGACCAGAGTCCGCTGAGGCTCGCACAAGACCAGACGAGTAGGAGTCTGCGTCGGGTTCTGTCGGCGCTGCCACAGCCAGGCCACCACGGCGGCGGCCGTCTTACCCGAGCCGGTCGGCGCCGCCAAGGCCAGACGAGAGAGGTCGGCCTGGGCCAGCGACTGCTGATAGGGGAACGGCGTGTTCCCAGTGGCTTTATGGAAGAAGGCAGGGAAATCCAAGAGAAGGCTCCTTCGTCAGGGTTGGAGTAGGCGCTGAGGACAGACTACGGGTGGGACCTGTCAGATTCTGTCGTAGTGCAGAACGGATTTAGGGGAAAGGGCCGCCGCGATAGCCCGGCCCATCCCGACCAGGCTATCGCAGCGTCCAGTGGCTAGGCTGCGGCCTGCGCAGAGCGGATCAGGGCTCCCGCCAGCTCGAGCGCGGCCTCAGGAGTGAGGGCCGCGACCATGGCGGCGACTCCGCTCTGGTCCTCGGAGCGTAGGATCACCTGGTGGTCTCCGGTCAGGCTGACTCCAGCCATCAGTTTGCAGGGGGCGTGCCCGCGGCCTCGGCGGTGGGCGGTGAGTTCGGCGAGGAACTCGACGTTCGGTTCTCTTTTCATGGCATCTCCTAATGCAGGAGCAGGCGCCAGGGCGAGGGAAAACCTACCTCAGCGCACAGCCCTGCTGTGTTCTCGGATAGGCCCAGCTCTTTCTTTAGTCGGAGGGAAGCCGGGCCTATCTTGTTTCTGGATCATGCCTTAACAGTTCAGGATTGTCAATCTTTGAACTCTCCGTTAGAATCGTACCGTTACCATATCTTGAAGTACTACAAGAATGGAGCCGACGGCCGAAGCCGTCGGAGATGAGAGTTAGACCCCGATATCGAAACCATATCTTGCTTCAATAGAGCCGACGGCCGCAGCCTTCGGAAAGGTTTGATCGGAGCGAGACCTACAGAGCCTCTTCGGAGCGACCCCGCGATCACCTACGAAGCCTTCCGCTTCAGCTCTTCCACGTCGGCCTCCAGCCTGGCCAGCCGCTTCTGGGTCTCCACCGAGGTGTCTCCCATGGTCCGCAGCACTTCTAAACTTCCGTGCGTTGACTGGACCATGAATCAAGCCTCCTCAAAGAACTGTCGGACTAGGCCCCGAAGCGAGGCTGGATTGCCTTGATACCGGTTGAAGCGACGGAACAGACGATCGCAGAGATC
>JAEXNA010000110.1 GCA_023447635.1 Vulcanimicrobiota bacterium
GGATACGGTGCTGGAGCCGTCAGCCGGCGATGCCGCGTTCCTTGTGCAAGCCGTCCGGCGTCTCCAAGAGCTAGCCAACGGCGACACCGCAGCGCCCCGCGTGGACGGGGTGGAGATCCACCCGCACAGCGCCCGTATCGCCCGCACCCGGGTCAAGGAGGCCGGGGGAGACCCCAACCTGATCGTTAGCGACTTCTTCCTCGTCGAACCCGAGCCCCGCTACTCCGTGGTGATCGGAAACCCGCCGTATATCCGCTACCAGGACTTCACCGGAGAGTCCCGCACACGCTCCCGCGCCGCCGCGCTCAAAGCAGGCGTCGCACTGACGGCGCTCGCCTCCAGCTGGGCAGCCTTCACCATCCACTCCGCCCTGTTCCTCAAACCCGGCGGCCGGATGGGACTTGTGCTGCCCGCCGAACTGCTCAGCGTGAACTACGCCGCCGCCGTCAGACAGTTCCTCTTCGATCGCTTCCGCAGCGTAGAGCTCGTGCTGTTCACCGAGCAGGTGTTCCCCGAGGCCGAGGCTGACGTGGTCCTTCTCCTCGCCGACGGGTTTGACGAAGGGCCGACCGATCACGCCACCATCTATCAGGCACAAGACGCCGAAGCTCTCTCCACGCTCAGCGGCCCGCTGACCTGGACGCCACCGGACCCGGCGGCCAAGTGGACTGGCCTACTCGTCGACCCGGACGCGATCGAGCCGCTCCGCACCCTGAAAGCTAGCGGACACTTCACCAACCTCGAGGCCTGGGGTGACACCACGCTCGGGATGGTGACCGGCAACAACCGGTACTTTGCCCTCTCGCCCGCACGGGTGAAAGAGCTCGGTCTCACTCGCAAAGACCTGATCCGGCTCTCCCCGCCCGGCAGCTCGCATCTCCGTGGACTGGAGCTCTCCAGTGATGCCATGACCCGACTCGGGCAGAAGGGCAAGGCGACCTGGCTGTTCCGCCCGTCCGAGACCCCATCTCCCGCGGCTCAGGCATACATTGCGACCGGTCATCTCGCCGGCGTCGACGAGGCATACAAGTGCCGGGTCCGTAAGCCCTGGTATCGAGTCCCGCTCCTGCCGCCAGCGGACCTGCTGCTGACCTGCATGAACGCCGATACCCCACGCCTGACCACCAACAGCGCGCAGGCTGGGCACTTGAATTCTGTCCACGGCGTTTACCTCAAGGACGGTGTTCGGGCGCTGGGGCGAGAGTTGCTGCCTCTCGCCAGTCTGAACTCCGTCACCCTTCTGAATGCTGAAATGGTCGGTCGTTCGTACGGGGGCGGGATTCTCAAGCTCGAACCTCGCGAAGCCGATGTCTGGGCCATGCCTTCGACCGAACACATTCAGGCGCACGCCGACGCACTCCGCGCTATCAAACCGAGGGTCGCGACGCTGCTGCAGCACGGAAAGCTCGCCCAGGCCGTTGAACTTGTGGACCGCGTCCTGCTCACAGGCGCGGGCATTGTCTCGGAAGCTGACTTGGCTCGAGTACGGGTAGCTCACGCGGCTATGACACACCGACGCACAGCGAGGGGACGAAGTGGCCGCTGAACCGTCAACGAAGGCCAAAGCCTGGGCCATTTTTGACCGCATCGTCGCCGACGCGGCACCCGAAGGCGTCCACAGCAACCCGTGGACGAAGGGCCCCGACGGCAACCTGGTCTACGAACCTGACTACGCAACACTTACCCGCCTTCTTGGGGTGCCTCTCTACTTGAAGGCCCCAACGACAACGGGTGTCCCGGCACTTGCACTCGATGTGTGGCTCTCGTACGAACTCCGCCGCGCGGGCTTTGATGCGGACGCAGTGTGGCCCCGACCGACCGCACCGCGAATCCTTCCTGGACCCGTGGTCAGCCTGCTTGAGAAGGTCACCGTTAAGGAGCGCGAAGCGCTCTGGAAACGACTCCGCGCTAAGACCCCACCGGCCGGCGCAGCAGCATCGAGCGCCAGCATTCTGGGTAAGAACTACCTCAAACAGGTCGATGTGGTCATGTCGAACTGGGTTGCCGGACCCGAGTTGCTCATCAGCACGAAACGAATGGACTCCAGCTTCGGCAAGAACGCCGCCAACCGTGTAGAAGAATCCTACGGCGACGCCAAGAACCTTCGTCTCCGACATCCCCTCGCAGCGCTCGGCTTCGCGTACGGGCTTCGTTCCACGATCTTCGACGAGTCACCTGACAAAGCCGAATGGCTAATTGATCTGCTCCAGAAGCTTGGCAGGGAAGACGATGCCTATCACGCTGTTGCTCTCATTATCATTGAATACGGAGCGCACCTGGCCGTCGACGAGGGCAACGATGACCCTGGCGACGGGGAAGACCCCCTTGCCGAGGCAGGTATCACGCCACTCGAAGACGACGAGGTCGCCGAGGAAAGCGTCGAACTCTCAGCGGTTGAGGAAGCATTGGCAAACCTGCCTCACGTTGCGATCCGTGTCGAGCTTGTCCCCGCTGACCTCCAGCCGGGGTACTTCATCGCCGAAATGGTGCGGCGAGTAATCGACGCCACCCCAGTGAACTTGCACAAAGAAGCGCGTCGGCGACGGTCGCAGCCAGTCCTGGCGGTCGAGCGATGAATAGCGTTAGTCTCGCCGAGCAGTCACGCGTAGACGCGCTCCTTGGCAATGGGCGAGAGCACCCTTATGGATAAGGCCTTCGCGGCGACACGCCGAAGTGTCCTCACCCTCGCGGTTATCGGTGGTGTCCTAACGCTCGCGGCACTAGTCCTTCTGGAGCTTTTCCGCGACAATCTCTGGCCGTGGTTGTACGCGGCGGCCACCAATGTGCTGGGAGTTCTTTTCGGTCTGGCAGTCGTTTCGCTCATCTGGGAGTTTTTTGTTCGCCGCGATCACAGCACGGATCTCCGGC
>JAEXNA010000116.1 GCA_023447635.1 Vulcanimicrobiota bacterium
CCCCCTGCCCCGGCAGCGCCTCGAGTCATCCCGACACCGGACTACCCGACCGCGACAGCCCGACCTGTGGCCAAAGCTCCGGCCGGTGGACCGTCCGAAGCGGCCAAAAAAGAATCCGACGTGATGAGCTTCGACGGCGAACTGTTCTTGCTCGACGACACGCCCGCCCGACCGATCTACTACCCCGGCGTGGTGTTCGAGGGGTACCGTGACGAGCCGTGGCTGACCGCGCAGTTCGAGGTGGGACCGAACGGTCGCTTCCGGGTGACCTTGCTAGAAGGTACGGGCGACCCCACGCTGGACGCCTTCGCCCTGGAGACGCTACGCCAGTGGCGCTGGAAACCGCGTACGGAAGGGCGGCGACCGGTGGCCTCGACCGTGATCAAGCGGCTCAAGGCGCACGCCCGACCTCGACCCTAAGAGCTCCCGAGTCTAAGAGCGGTTGCGAGGCTTGACCGGTTCGCCGTCGAAGTAGCGACGCGCTTCGGCCTGCATGTCCTGGGGTAAACCGGGCCCTGGCGAGGGGTAGAGGTTGCGCACGTCCAGGCGCTGGCCGGTCTCTTCATCCACCACGACGGGTCGGACCGCCTTGCCCGTGGTGCGGTCGCGCAACACCATCGCCGGGCCGTCGGGGCCAGCCAGCCAGTCGTCGCCCCAGCGCAGCATCGCGGCGACCACTCCGAAGAACTCTCGGCCCATCGGGGTCAGGCGATACTCGGAGCGGACCGGGCGCTGCTGATAGGCGACCTTGAGCAAGATCCCCTCTTTGACCAGACGGTTCAGCCGCTGGGTCAGGATGTTCTTGCCGATCCCCAGGCGCGCTTCGAAGTCGGCGAAGCGGCGCACGCCGTAGAAGCATTCACGCAGCAGCAGCGGGGTCCACCAGTCGCCCAGCAGATCCACGCAGCGCGCCACGCTGCAGTAGTTATCGTCGAATCGAGTTCGTCGCATCCCGCCCTATCTTAGCACGACGGGTCAGTGGCGAGCAGCCGGCTGCAGAAATTCGGCGACCAGGCGAAGTACGGTCTCGTCGCGCAGCAGTTTGCGGTGCCCCAGCCCTTCGACTGGGATGAAGGAAGCTCGCGGCCAGTGGGTGGCGATGTCCTGACCGTCCGAGAACGGCACTTCGAGGTCGTCAGTGGCGTGAATGACCAGACCGGGGATGTCCAGCGAGGCGGCGACGGCGGCAACCTCTAGCTCTTCCGAACCGAAGCCCACGTGGCGGCTCACCCGGCGGAAGAACGCTTCGTGAGCGGCCGGCGGCAGGCCGACGAACTTCGAGAAGCGGTCGAGCACCCCGGTGATGGACGACGGTGAAGCCAGCAACACGGCGCGTTCGGCGCGCAACCCCCAGGCCAGGGCGATGGCGGTGGCGCCGGCGCCCATCGAGTGTCCGACCACGGCCTGGAACGGTCCGCACTCGTGATCGACTAAGAGCAGCGCTTTGGCAAATTCCACCGGATTGGCCTCGCGCCCGGGCGAAAATCCGTGGGCCGGGCCGTCGACCGCGAGCACGTTTTCGCCGGCGGCGATCAGGCGCTGGGCCAGCGGGTCGAACTGGGTGGCGCGACCTTCCCAGCCGTGGATGCACAGGATCGGCAGCTTATCCTGAGCAGCGCCGTGCCAGCGCAGAGCGCTCAGCCCGGTGCGCAGCCGCTCGCGGCGAGTGCGGGCTTCGACGTCGTTCTCCCACTTACGCTTGCCGCTGCGTCGAGGGCGCATGAAGACGTTGTGGGCTCGGGCGGCGGTCCATTCGGGGAAGACGCGGCCCAGGACCTGGTTAGAGGCGCGGAAGGCCTGGAGGGCAAGTTCGCTCACGAGTTATCTCCTTAGAGGCGAGTGGGTTTCACTAATGAACCCACTATGCCACAAAAAGCCCGTTGAGGGCAACGGGCTGTGGCGGTTGGAGGGACCCTGGCTTGGAGGATTGGAGGGATACGGCCACCGGGCCCAGGTCGGTCGGGCTCAGGACCGGGTCGAGCTAGAGGGCTCGGTTCGGGCTAAAGGGCTCGGGTCGGGCTAAGGGGCTCGGGTCGGGCTAGTCTTTCGGCTTTGGGCGAAAAGGGCGGAGGAGGCGGTTCCACAGCGGTGCCGAGTCGTCGAGCACGGTCACCTTGCGGTTACGACCCTCGGCAGACCAGCGCAGGCCGTCGCGCGTTTCGCCGTAGCCCGAGATGCGGTTGCCGGCCAGTTGAAGCAGGCGGCACGTGACGGGCTGTAGCCAGCGTCGCCGAGCCTTGTCCAGCATGGCCTCGCGCATCTCGACGGCGTACTCTAAGACGCTCTTGAGTTCGCTCTCGTGGCGGACTTTCAGCACCGGCGTCCAGAGCAGATGGCCGCCGGGGCGATGTTCGGGGGTGCCCGCGACCAGGCGGCTCAGAAAGCTCGGACCGCGACCCTGCCACCACATCTTCAGCGTCTCGAACTCGATAGAGTACATAGCGTCGTCGTTGAAGGTCACGCGGACGGCGCCGACGTCTTCGCCCTCGAACACCTTCCAGCCGTGCTCGAGCGCCTCGGTCTGCAGGTCGGGGCAGCCGTAGCCGCTGGCTTCCAGGATACGGCGGGCCGTTTCGAGGGCGCGCTCTTCGCTAAACGACGAACTCACGCGTCGGTCGACTTCTCTTTCGGGGTCATGCCCCGCGCGTTCCACGCCGTGGTTCGCATACCTACCAGGAGGGACCGGCCGGCGGAGGGCGGGGCCGAGTTCCTCTCGATTCACCGATGCGCGGAACATTGCGCCGATCGGTGAATCCGACGCTGGGGGTCGCGCCCGACGAAGCTCTCGATTCGCCGATGCGCGGAACATTGCGCTGATCGGTGAGTCGAAAGCTGAGGGTCGCGCCGACGAAGCTCTCGATTCGCCGATGCGCGGAACATTGCGCTGATCGGTGAGTCGAAAGCTGAGGGTCGCGCTGACGAAGCCCCGATTCGCCGATGCGCGGAACATTGCGTTGATCGGTGAATCGAGAGCTTCCCCCGAAGTCGGCGCGCTTCTGGCAGGAGGCGAAGGTCGCAAGCATAACCCCCGGCGATGCCATTTCGCGACCTCCTGAATCTGCTGCGCTTGAAGCCGGCGGTCCATCCCCAAGAGCGACGCCAGACCATCCGTCTGCACTGTCGTCTGGACGTGCTGCTCTGGGTGGGCGACGATCTGCACCGCGGTGTGGTGGTCGACGTCGGCCTGAGCGGCCTGGCGCTCGAGGTCGAGAAGGCGCTGCCCATAGGCGAAACCGTCAGTCTGGCCCGCGACGACTTCGGTCGCCCCTGGCAAGGCGAGGTGCTCTGGTGCAAAGCGCGCAAGGGCGCTCGCGGCTACCGCGTCGGCGTGACCTATCCGCCCGACGAAGAGATGCTGCGTTCGTCATGGCTTCAACCCGCTCTAAAACAGAGCGGATTCGAAGTCGAGCAGTCAGGCGAGAAACGCCGCACGCGGCGAGTGGCCGGGCGGGTCGCCTGCCAGCTCAAGGGGCTGACCGGCGAACTGTACTCGGAGGGTGAGATGCTCGATCTTTCGCTGGGCGGCGCGCTGGTCGAATGCGACATGCAGTTCCCCGAGGGGCTGACCCTGGAATTCGAGACGGCTCCGCTGGGCGGACTGCCGCGACTGCGCGGCCTCGGGAAAGTCGTCTCTTGCCAGACCAACCCGCCCACCGGACGATGGCGCTCGGGACTACGGTTCACCGAGAGCAAAAGCGAGGACGTAGTCAAATACATGTCCTCGATGCTTAGCCGCTAGAGCCCCCGATTCGCCGATGCGCGGAAGTTTGCGCTGATCGGTGAATCGGCCCCGCATCGGCCACGCTCCACCCGCGCCGCTAGAGCTTTCGATTCGCCGATGCGCGGAAGATTGCGCTGATCGGTGAATCGGCCCCGCTCCCCGCCACGCTCCTCCGCGCCGCTGGAGCTCTCGATTCGCCGATGCGCGGAAGTT
>JAEXNA010000246.1 GCA_023447635.1 Vulcanimicrobiota bacterium
GTTCTCGCCGGAGCGTTTCACTTCTTTCAAGTATCCTTAGCGACTCCAAGGAGCTACACGGTTGATGTGCTGCGTTGGAACGGAGAGTGGAACGCGTTGGAGATCGATGGACGAGGCCACGATTCGAGAGACGACGATAAGAGAACGGAGGCCCTTCCATTGCCAGTGAGACGAATACCGGGCCACCAGTTGCGACGACTCGACTTCCGGGCGGCCTAAGTCGTGGGCGCCATTGATGCTGACCAGGCCTGACGGCTTGGCGGCATCGATGGCGCTCCCACGCCTAGAAGCCGACCACGAGAGAATTCTCTACTTTGGAATCAGCGCCGAGCCCCTCAGCAGGTAGGCCAGGCCTTCATTGCAAGTCGGCCAATGCTTTCGAGCTGCTCGTTCGAGGCGCCATCCCTGGCCTGAATCGACATGCCTTGAAGGGCAGCTGTCAGAAACATAGCCAACTCTTCGATGTCCGTGCTATCCGAAATTTCGCCCTCACGCTGCCCTCGAGCCAGCCGGTCTGCAATGGCAGAGCGAGAACGTAAGCGAAGCTGGTGCATGGCGCGCTGCACGGAATCAAAGACGGGCGAACACTGATTGACCGCCAGCGCCAGCATGCAGCCCGTCGGCCGTGTCGACTCGGTCAGACGTTGAGACGAAGTCTTGAAAAGGCGCTCGAAAGCGCCCCGAGCCGTCGGCTCGGCGTCCAGGATCTCGAACGCATAGGCGCCAGGTCCAGCCAGATAGTGCTCGATGGCCGACTGGTGCAAGCGCTCCTTGTCGCCGAAGGTCGCGTACAGGCTCGAGGGGCTTATCCCCATCGCCTCCGTGAGGTCGCTCATGGAGGTCCCCTCGTAGCCGCGCTCCCAGAAAAGCTCCATCGCTTTCTCCAGGGCGACTCTCTGGTCGAAGGCCCTCGGGCGGCCTCGTCCACGCTTAGTCTCTACTGCTTGTACTTCTACGTCATTCACTCTGTTCACAACTTTCCCAACCTGACTCCACCTTTGCTATCTTCAGGTAAAAACCATCGTCTAGCGTCAGTGTTTTCTAAGACCCCGAGGGGAGCGACCGACGAAGACGCGAAGGGGGCGGACATGAACGCTTTAGTTACCGGAGCTTCCTCCGGCATCGGTCGAGAAATCGCTCTTATCCTGGCAGAACGGGGATATCATCTCGTACTGGTGGCGCGCCGTAAAGCCGAACTCGACGACCTGGCGAGCCAGTGCAGATACGGGGCGACCGTGATCGTGGCCGACCTTGGCTTGCCCAACGCGGCGCAGTCGCTCTTCGAAGAAGTTCGACGTCGCGAAATTTCCGTCGAAGTGCTCATCAACAACGCGGGATTCGGGAAGGTCGAGGAGCACTCTAAGATCCCCCTCGAGCAACTCGAGAGCATGAACCTGCTGAATATGGTCACCCTCTGCTCCCTTTGCCGACTCTTCGGTGAAGACATGCGGCGTCGCGGCCACGGCTCCATCCTTAACGTGGGCTCGACCGCAGCGTACCTGGCTATCCCTCACATGGCGAACTACGCGGCAAGTAAAGCCTATGTTGCTTCTTTCACGCGTGCCTTCCGTTTCGAAATGGCGCCTTACGGAGTTCAGGTCAGCCTGCTCAGTCCCGGCCCCACCCTGACCGAGTTCGGGAAGCGGGCCAGAGACGACGGCAAGTTCCTGCAAGGGAAGCCGGGACTGATGACCGCTAAGGACGTTGCGCAGGCTGGCGTCGATGCCATGTTTTCCGATATTGGCGAAGTGGTGCCGGGATGGCTCAATAAAACTCTGCGCCTGACCATCCCGTTCATTCCTACCTCCGTCGTGACTCGACTCTCGAGTATGTGGGCCACGAGAGACTGGTAGAACATCGTCGTACGGCGGGCTTACCGAGTGCCCGAGTGCGGGCTTACCGAGTGCCCGCGCGGACGGGAAGCTGGGCGCGGGCGCGCCGAGTGCCCGAGTGCGGGCTCACCGAGTGCCCGCGCGGCTTAAGCGTTCTGCAGCTTCTTGACCGCTTTTCGCCCCGACCGAACGCAGTCCGGCAAACCAACGCCGTCCATATAGTTCCCAGCCAGAGCCAGCGAACCGTGCAGTTCGATAGCATCGTGCCAGCCTTGCACTCGCTGCCTGTGACCCACGCGATACTCGGGTAGTCCCAGAGGGAAGCGGTGGACTGTAGCCTGAATAGCTTGCTCGTAGAGACCGAGGAGTTCGGTCAACTGAGTCTCGGAGACGGCGATCAGGTCCTCGTCGCTGGCCCGCATCGCCCACTCCATCCCCGGCCCACCGAAGTAGGTACGAAGAATGCCGCGCTCGGCCGAATCGCGACCGGGCCACTTGCGAGAGTTGAAGGTACAAGCCAGCAGCGGGCGCTTTTCCTGCGAGGGCACCACGAATCCGTAAGCCTTGGGCACTACCATATCGTAGACCTCAGGATCATAGGACAGATTCACGGTCACAGCGGGACGATACTTGACCTCGCCCAACGAAATCGCCAGTTCGGTATCGACGTGCCCCAGCAGAGCCGAAGCGACAGGCGCCGGCACAGCAAGGACGACAGCGTCGAAAGTCTCTGCCTCCTCGCCGCGCACCCCGACTTTCCAGCGAGTCGAAGAGCCCGCCGACTCGATCTTCTCGAGCGTGTCGACACGACACCCTTTGCGAACCGAATCGGCCGGCAAGCTTTCCACCAGAGCCTCGACCACCGAACCGAAGCCTCGCTTGAGCGAGAAAAACAAGTTGTATCTTGCCCCCGTCGCCTCGCCCTCGGTGTTCATCTGGCGAAGCCCGCGAATCACCGAGCCGTGCTCCTGCTCGAGCCGCGAAAACAGCGGCATGGTGGCATCGAGACTCAGCAGCTGAGGATCGGCTCCGTAGATACCCGCCACCATCGGCTGAGCCAGGTAGTGCAGCACCTCGGAACCGAGCCGACGCGTGACGAATTCGGCCAGAGACTCTTCCGGAAGCGGCAGAGAGACGTCGCGCGCGGGCAAGAACAGGTCTAGCAAAGCTCGTAGCTTGCCTCGCCAACTCAGCAAGCCCGAGCGAAAAAACGGCCACCACAGCGAGGGGGCCATCAAGCGAAGCCCTTTGGGAATAGGATGCAGCATGCCGTCTCGAACGATGAAGGAACCGAGGTTCTCTCGCACCGTCGAAACGACCTCATCCTCGAGCCCCAGAGCCCGCACCAGTTCCAGCATCTCGGGCTTCGAGGACAAGCATGACTCGGCCCCTCCCTCGACAACAGCCAGGTCCTCTCCGATTTCGGTCTCGACCACACCGCCGAAGCGGCCGCTGGCCTCGAACAGTCGGAACTCTAACCCGTCCTGGTGCGCTTGGTAGGCGGCGGAGAGCCCGCTGAGCCCCCCGCCAATGATGGCGATTTTCATTTCGAGGTTTCTTCCCTGACCAGGTCCACCAGATACTTCACGTTGTCGACCGGGGTGCTCGGAACGATTCCGTGCCCCAGGTTGAAGATGAAGCCCGAAGGACCGCCCTGCTTCAGGATCGGCAAGACGTTCTTCTTGATGGTCGGACGGTCGCAGAGCAGGATGATCGGATCCAGGTTGCCCTGAACCGGGGTCGAGCCCAACAGCTGGCGCGCTTCGCCCAGGTGAGTCATCTCGTCGACCCCCATGACCGTGGCTCCCGCTTCGCGTAGCGCCGGAAGCAGATGCCCGGTGCCCTTGCCGAAATGGATACGGGGGACGTCAGCGGGTACCGCCGCGAGGGCTAACTGGCTGGCCGGCAGCACGAACTCGCGATAGTGCTCTTCCGACATGCAGCCGACCCAGCTGTCGAACAGCTGCACGGCGTCCGCTCCGGCTTCGACCTGGCGCCGCAGGTACTCGCCCGTGGCAAGGCCGATACGACGAAGCAGGTCGCGGAACTCGGCCGGGTGGCCGAACATCATCTTCTTGGTGTTCTCGAAGTTCTTTGAGGGGCCGCCTTCGATCAGGTAGGAGGCCACCGTGAACGGAGCACCGGCGAAGCCGATAAGCGCCATCTCTTTAGGAAGCTCGGCCCGGATAAGGGAGACAGCCTTGTAGATCGCCTCCAACCCATCGAGGTCAGGCTCGGGAAGCTTGGCCACCGCAGCGGGGTCTCGCAGCGGCGGCGTGATGACCGGGCCTCTATCCTTTTCGAGCGACACCTGGTGACCAAAAAGTTCGATGATCAGCAAGATATCCGCAAAAAGAATGGCGGCATCGGTACCCAGCACGGTCGCGGCGTGGACCGTGACCTCGCAGGCCAGTTCGGGCGTGTGACACAGCTCCATGAAGGAGACCTTGGCCCGAAGGTCGCGATACTCTTTCATGTAGCGTCCCGCCTGACGCATCAGCCAGACTGGGATATGAGAAGGGGTCCCCCCTCGACACGCTTCGAGGAAGGGACCCACTGTTTGAATCGATGAAGAACTCAAGGCGTACCGTTAGCGAGACTCGCTCGTGATCACCTGGTCGATGATGCCGTACGCTTTGGCTTCTTCAGCCGACATGTAGTAGTCGCGCTCGGTGTCTTGCTCGATCTTCGAGAGCGGCTGGTCGCAGTGGTCGGCCAGGATCCGGTTCAGGGTGTCGCGGGTCTTCAGAATCTGCTTGGCGTGGATGTCGATATCCGTCGCCTGACCACCGATCTGACCGATCCAGGGCTGATGAATCATGATGCGACTGTAAGGCAGAGCATAGCGCTTGCCCTTGGCACCACCCGAAAGCAGTACCGCAGCAGCGGAAGCCGCCATCCCCATACAGATACAGGAGACGTCAGGCTTGACGAGCTGCATGCAGTCGTACATCGCCAGACCCGCAGTGACCGAACCGCCGGGAGAGTTGATGTAGATATCGATGTCCTTGTCAGGATCGTCCTGTTCCAGGAACAGCAGCTGGGCGATCACCAGATTGGCCACGGAATCCTCGATGGGGTCGCCAACGAAGATGATGCGGTTCTTCAGCAGTCGCGAGTAGATGTCATACGAGCGCTCGCCACGGGCGGTCTGCTCGACCACGATAGGAATCAACGTGTTGTTTATGTGCATAACTTTTTCTCCTTATTAGACAAGAGCCCGCGAGGGCGTTCTATCGTCCCATGCCGGAAACCTCCCCGAGCAGGGTGAGTTATAGCTAAACGATAATCTCCAAATTGGAGACACTTTAGGGGTTTGGGGAACCCCGATTTCAAGGAACGTTCTGCTATCGTGACGCTAAACAAGAAACTCGGCCAGGTTGTTGCTGCCGGCCTCCTCCTCACCTCTCTGGGCGCCTTGCCCGCCGCCGGAGGCGTTCGCGCCTACCAGGTCCCGGCCGTGATCAAAAAACTGACCGAGAAGTACGGCGGCCCCTCGCTGTCCGAGCGTAGCAACAGCAGCGCTCCGCTGGTCATCACGCAGGCCGACCCTCTGGGGCATCTGGTCGCGCTGCAGCGCCAGCACTGGTCTCAGGCCTGGGTCACCAGCACCTTCTACGACTACCGCACGACCTCGATCTACCGACGCAACGCCGGCCTTCACCTGGGCTACGACATCGCGCTTCCGTTCGGATGTGCGGTCTCGGCCGGTTGGGACGGCATCGTAACGAACATCATCCCCTGGACCGACACCCAGTGGGGCGTCACGGTCACGGACGCCAGCGGCATCTCCGTGACCTATGGGCACGTCACTCCCACCGTCTCGGTCGGACAGAGAGTCAAAGCCGGTCAAGTGGTAGCCCGCATCGCGGCCGACCACGTCGACGTCAAGATGCGCGACGCCAACGGCCAGTACGTCGCCTTTGGCGAAGGGTCCAAAGCCAATAGCGGCGCCAACATCGCCGCCGCCGCGCCCGTCGTCGATCGCAAGGCGCTGCTCACGGCCTGGCTGGTTGCCAAAACCGCCGCCGACCAGTCGGACGAAGAGCTTTTCCTCAAAGAAAACGCCTCGCAGAAGCACTTGATCGAGCGACGCTCGGCCGAACGCAAGGTCAGCGTGCTGGAAGGAACTCTCAAGGAGCTCTCCTTGCCCGAGAACCAGGCCCTGGTCTCGCGCAAGAAGATGGAAGAGCTCAAGGCCGAACTTGCCGACGCCAGAACCTCGCTCAAAAAGGTGAAGTCGCAAGACAAGTCCAGCACGGGCGACCTGAAAAAGCAGGCCCAGACGAACCGGGAAAACCTGAAAGCGTTCGAATCCTGGGCCAAAAGCGAGGGGCTGACCTGGAAGGACGTCGAGCAACTGGTCGCCAGCACCGTCACCAGCGACAGCAAACTCAGCGAAAACGTCCAGAAGTTCAAAAAGGAGGGAGGCAGCGTGGAGGGGCTGAGTCTGCACGAGCTGCAGACCCGCCGAGACGAAGGCCGCAAGCAGCTTTCCCGCCTCGAAGAGCTGTTTGCCGCAGGCGGAATGAGCCAGCAAGAGATCACGGACGAGCGCCTGCGCCAGGAACTTCTCGAGGAAGAGTTCGCCATCAAAAAGAGCCGGGGCAAGTAGACCAGAAGCGCTCAGTGCTCCGTCAAGCTTAAATACTGGGATAATGATGGGGAGGCGCGATTCTGAGGAAGCTATTCTGAGGGCGCCGCTGGACGGGATACCGAGTTGTGCGTAACTGAAGAATAGCAATGTCAGAATCGATGGTATCCGGACGGCGTAACGCCTACGGCTTGGGGAACACCTTCGGCTTTCGCCGTCAGGATCCCAGAATTCAAGCTTGACGGAGCACTAAGGAGCAGGGAGTCCGGCCGCCAAAAAGAAGACGAGCAGTCAGTTTTATGGAGCAAGGCCGAGCCTCAACAATAAAATTCAACGAGTGGATTTGCGTCTGCGCACAGTACGAAAAGGCTGTGGCGCGCCTGGGGCGGCAGGTCTACCAGGGCTATTCTCGTGGGCTGGTTCGCGATCACCAGTCGATGGAGATGTGCAAAGAGATCTCCACGGCCTTCGGCGACTCGAAGCAGATCCGAGCCGACATGGAGGAAGAGCTAGAGCGCGATGCTTTGCGCGGCCTCTCCGTGGAAGAGGCCAAAGCCGCCGAAGAGATCCTCGAACTGACCCAGGGCGAGAAGATCACCCGCAGCATCAAGCTGCAGATCACCAAGTTCCTGGGGAAAGGCGCCGTCAACCGCAGCCTGCAGAGCTATCGCGACCGGGTCCGCGACCTGTCCCGCGACCTTGGGCTGCGGGCTCTGGCCATGTACGAAAAAGACGACCTGGTCCTGAAAATGGACGGTCATCGCCGACTCTGCCAACTAGCGCTGAACCTGGACGCCGAGTCGAACAAAAAGTGGGAAGAGATTACCAAGAGCAAGTCGGAATCCGGCGCCTTGAACCTCTCCTTCCATACCCAGCTCATCTCGTTCCTGGCCTCCTTTGCCAACTACAGCCGCGGCACCCCGCTGGGCAAGGTACTGCTCAAAGCGCTGAAGTACGACGCCAAAGAAGAAGAGAAAAAGCTTACCAAACAGTTCGAAGGCTCCAAGACCGCCGAGGCGCTTGAGGCCCAGATGGCCGAACTCGACGAGCCTTACATGGATATCGGTCGCGAGATGGCCACCATGGAACGCGACTACGTCTCGACGCCCACGGAATGGGGTCTGCCGCCTCGCACCAGCGACGATGCCTGGATCCCAGACACCAGCGACACCTGGGGCTCGACGGTGGAGGAGGCTCCGGCCAAACCGACGGCTCTCAAGAGTACCACGCCGGTCCCGGCCATGCCGCCCAAGCCGACGGCTGCCCCCGGCGACGGCCCCAAGCCGCAGGTTCTTCGTCAGCGCCGTTCGGACTCTCTGTCCGGAGCCGAGGCCTGGGCCATGGGGAACAGCACGCCCGAGCCCGAAGCCTGGAGCGCTCCTGCGGCGCCGGCCGGGCCTACCCGAATCGGGCAAGCGCCGGCCCCAAGCTCACCCGTCGCCGAAGACGACGACTGGGGCTCCTCTACCTTTGACCCGCCGGCCTTCGAGGTTCCCGTGTTCGAAGAGCCAGCGACCGCCAAGCCAAACTTTGAACCGGCGCAGCCCGCTGATGGCCAAGACTGGTCTTCTCCCGAGCCCGCCGAGGACGATTGGTCCTCCGAGGCCGCCTCGTCGCCCGTGGACGACTGGGCTGCCGAACCCATGGAAGACGATACCCCGATCGGGCCGGCCCGACTGGGCGGCACTCCGACCCTGAGCGGAGGCCCTCCAGCAGGCTTTGCCGCGTCCTCGCGGACTCCCACCCTTGGCGGAGGCCCTCCCGTCTCTTCGGGACAGCGCCCTCAAGCGCCGGCTCCCCCTCGGTCGCCGGCTCGCCCCCAAACGCCGGCCCAGTCCCAACCGGCAGCCTCGTCGCAGCCACAGCCGCCGACGCGACCGCTGCCGTCCATGGCAACTCCCTCCGGTCCTGGGCAGGTCCCTTCCGCAGGCCGCCCGGCTTCCCCGGTGCGTCCTCAGCCTCCCCAGCCGCCGAGCGTGCCCGCGGCGGGGACTGCCCCGCCTCAGCGGCCAAGCCGGCCCACTCCGCCGCCCGGGATGGTTCCGCCGACGGCAGCCAGCGCCAAGCCGTCCCGCCCAATGTCCATCGACGACATCCCGCGCCTGCCGATCTCCAGCAAGGAGTCGCTGGCCAACATTCCTCTCCCGGGACGACCTATCCCCACCGAGTCGATGATCTCGGCGCCCAGGCTTCCTATCTCCCACGACTCGATCGCCTTCCCGGCTCGAGGCTCGGCCGCCGACGACCCGCTTCTCAAACTGTTACGCAACGACAGCAAGGCGGCCCCGGTCCAGGACGACGACGACCTGCTACCGGCCTTCTTGCGCGAACGCAAAGACGACGACCCTCTCGACGGCGCCTCTTTCATTCCCGATCTGCCGGACTCGGTCGACTCGGGGCTCAAGATCCTGCCTTTCGGCAGTCAGCCCAAAGGGGACGACGACCCGCCCGAGCCGTTTATCCCCCAGATGCCAGACTAGGATCCGACCCGGTCTGGCTCAGTTTCGGTTGAGCATCCAGATCAGGCGTAGCCCCTCGAGCGTCAGAGTCGGTTCGACCCTGTCGATGCGAGGAGTCAGCGCCGCGATGGTCGAGGCCAGACCGCCCGTGGCGACCACCGTCAGCGGCCCCTCCTGTCCGTCACTCAGCAACTCGCGCTCGAAGCGAGCGATCATCCCCTCGACCATGGCCACGTAGCCGAACATGATGCCGGAACGTATAGCGTCGATGGTGTTGCGGCCGATGGCCTGAGCGGGCACCGTCAGATCGACCTTGGGAAGCTTGGCGGTACGCCCCGAAAGCGCCTCGGCGGCGACCTCCAACCCGGGGGCGATAGCCCCTCCCAGGTAGTTCCCCTCGCGGTCGATAGCGTCAAAAGTCGTGGCCGTCCCAAAATCCACCACCACCGAAGGGCCGCCGACCAGCGCCTTGACCGCGCAAGCGTTGACGATGCGGTCCGCCCCCACGGTGCGAGGCTCGCTGACCAGAACTTTCACCCCGGTCTTCACGCCCAGTTCCACCACCAGGGGACTCTGTTTGAGGTAGCGACGGCAGGCCTCGGCGTAGGTGGCGGTCAGGGGAGGGACCACCGAGGCCAGACAAACCCCGTCGAGGCTCGCAATGGAGAGACCGGCGTGAGCAAACAGCCCTACCAGGGACAGCCCCAGCTCATCGCGGGACAGATGCTGGCCCGAGGTCAGACGCCAATCGGCCTTCAGCGTCTCTCCGTCGTAGACGCCAAGGGTGGCGTTGGTGTTGCCGATATCGATCGTCAAAAGCATGGAGACAAATCTCGTTTTCTAGCAAAATCAGGGGCCGAGAGGGAGTTCCAGCCCATCGAGCAGGCGTACTCCAGCGTATCGAACTGCCACGCAGACGCTCCCTGCCTCGACCTCCTGGTCGGCCTCGAAGGCGCCATGAAAGTCCGGATAGAGAATATCGAAACGCTCGATCTCGGCCTCGCCCAGCGCGTTCATCGCCTGGCGAAAAACCTCCTCGAGATGCCCCGCCCGATGTTGCCCCGCAGCGTGCGCCTGCCCGACTGCCAGGAGTGCACGGTGAATGGTCGAGGCGCGCTGGCGCTGCTCTTCGCCCAGGTAGGAGTTTCGGCTGGAGAGAGCCAGCCCGCGTTCGTCGCGGGCCGTGGGCACCCCGATCACCTGCAGGGGGAACAGCAGATCGTCAACCATGGTCCGGATGACCTGGAGTTGCTGACGGTCCTTCTGCCCAAAGTAGGCTCGGGTCGGCATCACCGCGTGAAAGAGCTTGCAGACCACCGTGGCCACTCCGCGAAAATGATGGGGACGAGAGGCGCCTTCCCAGCGCTGCCCCATCTGCTCGACCTCGACGAAGGTCTGCGCCCCCGACGGGTAAAGCTCGTCCTTGGAGGGCAGCCAGACCAGGTCGACCCCGGCCTCGCGGCACAGGTCCAGATCGGCCTCTTCGGTTCGGGGGTAAGCCTCGAAGTCTTCTCCGGGGCCAAACTGGGTCGGGTTCACGAAGATCGACACCACCACGTGATGGCACTCGGCCCGGGCTCGCTCCATCAGGCTGCGATGACCGGCGTGCAAGGCTCCCATCGTGGGGACGAAGCCTAACTCTCCCGGCCAGCCGCCCCGTTCAGAGCGAAGTTCACCGAGCGTTCGCACGACCTTCACGAGGCCGCCTGCTGGGAAGGGAGGGAGTCCAGGTGGAGCCGGAACTGCTGATCGATCTCCAGGAGCGCGGGCGTTTCGAAACCGAGACCGTGAGCCAGGCGGAGCAAGGCGCCGTTGATCGCGTCGTATTCGGTCGGGCGACCGCCGCGCAGGTCCGCCAGCGTTGAGCAGACGTTGCTCGAGGTCGCCCTGGCCACGCTCTCGAGAGCCGCCACCGCTTCCTCGTCGCCTATCGCCACTCCAACCCGCCTGGCCAGCCCCGCCACTTCCAGGGCGACGCGCTCGGCCTGTCGACATGCCGACGGCTGCTCGAGCACCTCACCGTTGGGCCAGCCGCCCAGGGCGGCGACCACGTTGAGCGAGGCGTTCACTATCAGCTTCCACCAGACGGCCGAGCGGATATCCTCGACCTCGCGAACCTTCAGTCCAGCCGACCTCAAGACAGGAGCCCAGGGGGAGCCGCGACCGAGGAGCACCTCCCCCCGCTCCCCTCCCACCGACCGCCCGGGCCCAACCGAAGCCAGACCATAAGTCAGCAGGCCGCGCTCGACGGCCTCAGCGCAGGCGGCCCAGTCGGCCTCTGGCTCGAATCCGTTCTGCAGGACCAGCACGCGTCCAGGCCGAGGTGCCAGGGCTAACTGCTGGACCCTTTCCCCGTTCTGATAGGTCTTGCAGACGATCAGCCAGGCGTCGTGTTCTGCTACCCGAGAGGCCGTGAAAGCGACATCGCCAGGCTCGGACGAGAGAGCGCGAAGCCGGGGACTGGAACTTCCGAACAGCTGGACGAAACCGCCCCCCGCCCGCAGTCGAGGGACCAGGAACGAGGCAACCGCCCCGGTGCCGATCACGAGCATGGCGCGTCGAGGAAAGCAGACAGTTCGTCTTTAGGCATGGCCCGGGACTGCTCGGGTCCGGGGAAAGCGCGGCTTTTCACCTCTTGCCCGTACTCGCTGAGCCCGGCTACGACCGAGTGAGCCAGGTGGCGATAAGCCTTCGAGAACGGCGGCTGGAAATCGTCGTCGAGACCGAGCAAGTCATGCCACACCAGCACCTGGCCGTCGCAGTGAACGCCGGCGCCGATCCCGATGGTCGGAATGCGGAGTTGGGAGGTGATATGCTGGCCAACTTCCAGCGGCACCGACTCTAAGACCACGGAGAAACAGCCGGCCTGCTCTAAAGCTAAGGCGTCGTCGAGAAGTTGTCGCGCCGCCTGGGCGTTGCGGGCCTGCGGCCGAAAGCCGCCTAGCTGATGGACCTTCTGAGGTGTCAATCCAAGGTGTCCCATGACCGGGATCCCGGCCTCGACGATGGCCTTCACGTGGGCCACGCGCTCGCGGCCGCCTTCGAGCTTGACTGCATCCATACCGGCCTCTTTCAAGAAAAGGCCGGCGTTGTGCACAGCTTCTTCCACGCTGCCGTGATAGCTCAAGAACGGCAGATCGCCAATCAGGAACGGGGTGCGAGCGCCCCGAGAAACGGCGCGGGCGTGGTGCAGCATTTCTGCCATCGTCACTGGCAGAGTATTCGAGTGGCCAAGCGCAACCATGGCCACCGAATCGCCTACGAGAATGACTTCGATGCCTGCCAACTCGGCGAGTTTGGCGGACGTAGAGTCGTAAGCGGTCACCATCACGATCGGCTCGCCGCGCTCTTTGAGCCGGGCGAAGTCCAGGGTGGTGAACTTTTTACGGGCGACTCGGGGAGTCGCCTCTTGAGATTTGAGAACCGTCGACATCGGTACCCTCCTTTTGGCGGTAGGGGCCAGTCTAAAGTGTTTCGGAGAACCCGAAGGATCCCGAACGAGGGCCATCATTGACCTTCGCTGGAAAAAACCCTGGCGGACGCCGGAAGTTCCCGCAGGGAGAGCTCCCTCCAATCGCCCTCCCCTACCCGAAAAGCTCTCCAGTCGACCGGCCCGACCAGCATGACCAGGGCGCCGAAGGGATGACCCGCCAGGTCCGCAGGGGACGGCCGTAGCGCCTCTCCCGTGGGATGAGTGTGGTAGAATCCGGCCACCTCCCATCCGCAGGAGCGCTGCCGCACAAAAGCCTCCAGCATCCATTCGGGAGACATCTCGAAGCGTCGAGGGTAGAGAGGGCCAGGATAAGCCAGGTGGGCCTCCAGCCGATCGCTTTCCGGTCGGGCCAGCAGCAGGCCGCAGCGCTCGACCTCACCCCCCGCCTCTCCCTGAAGCTCCTCCAGAAGGGCCCTACCGATCGCCCAGGAGCGATCGCTCAAGGCTCGGGAACAGGTGTCGGCCGAGCCGGGACCCGAGCCATCACGATATCGTCGCCGGTCATCCCGGTATAGGCCAGCAGCACCCGCCCGTCGAGCACGGCCGACTCGCCTCGGAACGGCGTCTCGTCTTCGACTCCGTAAGTGTTGGCGGCGACCAGGCAACATTCGGTGTCCTGCAGTTGGTAGGCCCAGTAGTTCCAGACTTTGAAATCCTGATCCAGCCAGTTGGTGGGGAAAGCGCAGATTCGGGCCCCGCTGCTACGAAGATGTTCGAGGAACCGATCGTCGTTGAGGTCCATACAGATTCCCAGAGTGGCCGTGAGCCCCGCGCGGGTCGTCCACATAGGGTAGGGTGTGTCGCCGGGTTCGGCCCAGGTGGTGTCCGCTTCGTAAAGCAGACGTTTGCGATAGAACAACGGCTCACGTTCGTCGGGGAAGACCACGGTGGCCGAGTTATACAGCCGCCCTGAAAGCGGGTCAATCTCGGGCCAGCCGTAAGCCAGCGTGACTCCTAAATCTCGCGCCAAAGAGAAGAACAGCTGCGCGGTCGGCCCGTCCCGAGCTTCGCAATAGGGCAGAATGGCCTCTCGGCTCGGGAAGACGTATCCCGAATTGCACATCTCGGGAGCCACCACGATTTCGGCACCGGCTTCGGCGGCCGCCGCGATCAAAGGAGTGAGCCGGGCACGGTTTTCCTCGACGGAACCGCGCCAGGCCTTGAATTGGATGGCGGCCACCACAGTCCCGCTCATGACTTGCGCCCTCGCATAGCTATCTTTACGTTCCCAGTCCGAAGCTCATAGGCCTGCGCCGGCGGGGAATTCCTCTTATCCCTTCTTACCGCAAGGCCCCCGCGACATCGTTCACCTCGACGGCGTGTCCAGATGGTAACAAATTAAGAGGGTCTTCATCTTCGCACTGCCGTATACTCGTCCTATGACGATACCTTCTGCTGTCAGTCCAGCCATAACCGGTCGCGGCCCCGTGACCAGACCCGTCGACCAGCTTTTCGCCGAGAAGCAGCCTGAGGGCTCCTACTCCGAGACGCTGCAGGACGTGTACTACTCGAAGCCCGCCGAGAGCTCTCTGCTCAGCGAGGTCACCGAGCAGAAGCAGGCTCAGTACAAAGAGCTGCTGGATCAGGCCGTGGAAGAGGGGCACCTCACCGCCGAACAGGCGGCCGCTCGCCAACAGACCTTCCAGAGCGGCGACATCGGGCCTTACTCTCCCAAAGAGAAGACGCCGCCCGGAGCCAAGGTGCTGGACATCCTGCAGGACATGGACAACGAGCAGTTCTGCCTGATCCGTCATCCGCAGCAGTGCGGCGACGGCCTCTACCGTCCGATGGACTTCTACGTCTCTCCGGGACACCTCACCCTGAAGGCCGCGTCCCAGGGCTGGGAAGTGTCCAAGAACCCCGACGGCAGCGAAGTCCCGGTAGCCGATGTGGTGGTGGTAGGTGGAGGCCCCGGCGGCCTGACGACCTCCTGGCAGCTGGCCCGTCGCGGCGGACGCGTGGTCTGCTTCGAGTCGGAGCTGGCCGGCTCGAACTTCAACGACGGCGGCGCCAAGGCCGTTCATCATATGAGAACGTCGTCGGAGTTCACCAATCTTATCAACGAAGGCCACTCGTCCGCCTCACACGAGCATCCTCTGAGCCTGACCGGCACCCTGCCGGTCAGCCGTCCTCACGCCAAAGCCGGACGGGAAGGCCAGACCAAGCTCACCGGCGAGGCGATGCACGGCGTCTACCCCGACATCGTGGACAGCGACAACATCTACGCGCCCGCCACCCGGGGCGAGCTGTGGAATCACCTTTCCAACATCGCTTTCTCCCTGGCCAACGACTTCCCTGACGCGGTGCTCTGCGAGCGCTCGCCGGTGGCTGGCGTGAGCTACGGCGCCGACGGCCTGTTCGAAGTGACCACCACCCGCGGCCACAAGGTCAAGTGCAAAGAGCTGGTCCTCTCGACCGGTCTGACTGGACCGAAGGGCGAGAAGGCCAAGATGCTCAAAGTGTTCGACGACCTGCACGCCAGCGCGCCGGACAAGAGCGTCATGCTTCAGCGGATCGGCGACGGACAGACCGAAGCCGCCGAACTCACCGACATGGTGAAGGGTGAAAAAGGCGCCACCATGGTGGTCAACGACCGCCTGCTCGGCGACCAGGCTTTCCGCCAGACTTTCGCGGCCATCCCTACCGGCGAACGCGCCGCCATGATCGGCTCGGGCGAATCGGGCATCAAAGGAGCGCTAGAGATGGCGCACCTGAACCCGAACATCACCGTCGACCTGTTCGTCAAGGGCTACCTTGAATCGGCCCAGGTGCAGGTGCCTTCGGAGAACTTCCGTCAGCCCGTGATCGAGAAAACCCTGGACGACCCCGACCGTTCGAAGATGCTGTCGGACATGTACAAGTTCTTCGACACCCCGGTGACCCCGCGCAGCCTGCAAGAGCTGTTCGAACTGCAGCAGGCCGGACGGGTGCGCATCCTGGAGCTGGGCAAGTACTTCGACGAGAATTCGGTCAGCCTGAGCGCCAACGAAGACGGCACCACCCGCCTGGAGTTCAAGGACCCCGAAGTCGTAGCGAACCTGAACAAGAGCGAGGCCGACTACAAGGCCAAGGGTCTGCTGCCCGAGGGCGAGTCGTTCACCAAGGGCGTGAACTACCGCGCCTTCGTGCAGGCTCCGGGTTATCACAAGACGCCGCTGGCCGAGAATCCGCTGACGGCCCAGCTGCCCAAGGAAGCTCTCCCCCGCCTGCACGCCAACTCGATCACCTCTTCGCTGCATCCCGCTCAGTCGGCCCTGCCCGGACTGGGCACCGCGGGTCGTCACCTGGCCGAAGAGCTGGCCGAACGCGTGGTGCCCGACGAGCGCCGGGTCGAGATCTCGGTGCCGAGCGACCGCGGGATCGACTATCGGAACTACACCGACGAACAGGTCAACGCCATCATCAGCAATATCGGCCAGGACCCTAAGGTGGCCGACGAGATCCGCAAAGAGATCGCCGAAACCGGCTCTTCCCCGCGCGAGCATCTGCTGTATCTGACTTCCGTCGACGCCAAGCTGCGTGGCATCGCCGAAAAGCCGGAAAGCGAGCGCACTCCGGCCGAGAAGGAGCTGCTCGAGCGCGGCCTGCACCTGGGCAAGCGTCTCTACGACGCTGCTCCAGACCTGTACAAAAAAGTCGCCGCCAAGCCCGCCGAGTAGCGACCGCCCGTCGCGAAAGTTAACATCCTGGCAAACCATAGTCGGCCAATTTGGCCGACTATGGTTTTATGAGCGGACAAGGACCGAACTGCCACAATTGCGAGAACTTCTTCGTCACCTGGGACAACAAGGCTCCGATGGGCTGCAAAGCCTTCGGCTTCAAAGGGAAGCAGATCCCGTCCCTGGTCGTGCTACAGAGTAGCGGCAGCCCCTGCACCTATTTCCGAGACAAGAACGGCGCCTCGGCCTCGGCCGAAGAGACCACTCTGCTGCCGGAAGGCTGCACTCTCTCCATCACCGCCTAGTTTTTAGAAATTTTTTCAAGGTTTCGCCCGCCGGGGGAAGGGTACGAAACCGACCTTGAGAATTTTCCAGCAATGACCGACCTCACCTTAGTCGTCCTGGCCGCCGGGATGGGAAGCCGCTACGGCGGATTGAAACAACTTGATGGCGTGGGCCCCAACGGCGAAGTGATCATGGAGTATTCCGTGTTCGACGCTCTGCGGGCCGGCGTCAACCGCTTCGTGTTCGTGATCCGGGAAAGCTTCCAGGACGCCTTCTCCGAGCAGTTGCTGTCCCGTCTTCCCTCGAACCTCGACGTTCGCCTCGCCTTTCAACGCACCGACGACCTGCCTGGCGACTTTGCCCAGCGTCTGGACCTGTCGCAGCGTGAGAAGCCGTGGGGTACGGGTCACGCCGTGTGGGCCGCCCGCGGCCAGGTCGCAAGCCCTTTCATGGCCATCAACGCCGACGACTACTACGGACGCGAAGCGTTCGCTCAACTGGCTGCAGCCTTGAGCGGCGAAACCAACCCCGACCCCTGCATGGTCGGCTTCCGCCTGGCCAACACCCTCTCGCCCAGCGGCACCGTCTCTCGTGGCGTGTGCGATGTCGACGGTGGCCAACTGCGAGGAATCACCGAGCGGGTCAAGCTGCGCGCTGACGGCGACGGAGTGCTCGACGAGGAAAGCGGTCTTCGTTTCCCCGGTGAGACTCTGGTCTCCATGAACTGCTGGGGCTTCGGACGCGATTTCATGAGCTACCTGGAGGGCGACTTCGCCGCCTTCCTGGAGCAGGTGGAGCAGGGCCAGGCCGACGGCAAAAAGGGCGAATTCTACCTGCCCGCTGCGGTGGACCGCTGGCGCGAGAAGGCGCTGGGCGGCCCGGTGGCGGTTCGCCCTTCGGAAGAGACCTGGCTGGGGGTCACCTATCCCGAAGACAAAGAGGCCGTGGTGAACGGCCTGGCTGAGAAAATTTCCCAAGGGCACTACCCCGAAAGGCTCTGGTCATGACCATCTGCAAATCCGTCGTCAAGACGTTCCTCCCCCACGTCGAGGAGTTCGAAGTCTCTACCCTGGGGAGCGGGCTCATCCACCAAACTTACCTGGTCACTTGCGCCGAGGGCCCTTTCGTTTTCCAAGAGCTCAACTGCAACGTTTTCCGTAACCCTCACGGCGTGATGTCGAACATCATGCGGGTGCAGGAGGCGTTGGAGGGGTACCCGGAGCCGACCCTGACCTTCTTGCCGCGCGCGGACGGCGAAGGGTTCCTGGCCGCCGACGGCAGCCCTCAGCGTTTTTGGCGATGCGCCCACCACTTCTGCGACACGGTGACCTACGATGTGCCTCCGGCTCCGCATTTCCTGCGCGCCGCCGCCACGGCGTTTGCCCGTTTTGGCGATCGCCTGTCGCAGTTAGACGGCAGCGAGTTCCATCCTACGATCCCTCGCTTCCACGACACGCCTCATCGCTTCGAGACGATGCAACACGCCTGGCGCGAAGCTTCGCACGACCGTCGTGCTCTGCCGGAGTATGAAGCGCTGCTCAAGCTGGCTCACGGCTTCTCCGAGTTCGGCCTCGACGGGCTGATGGCTCCTCACGTGCCCCAGGGAGTGGCCCATAACGACACCAAACTCAATAACTGCCTGTTCCACTCCGGAAAGGCCGAAGTGGTCTGCGTGATCGACCTCGACACGGTGATGGAAGGTAGCTGGCTGCTGGACTTCGGCGACCTGGCACGGACCGCCGTCTGCGCCCTACCCGAAGACACCACCGAGCTCGACCGCATCTGCGTCGACGAAGAGCGCTTCTCGGCGGTCGCTTCCGGCTACATCGAGGTGCTGCGCGACAGCGTAACCCCGGCTGAAAAGGAACGTATGGTCTACGCCGCCTTCCTGATGACCTACGAACTGGCCCTGCGCTTCTTCACCGATCATCTGCAGAACGACATCTACTTCGGCGTGAAGCTCCCCGACCACAACCTGGTCCGGACCCGCTCTCAGCTCCGCCTGGCCCAGTGCTTCCTGGAGCAGCGCGAACGGCTGGAGTCGGTGGTGCGCCGCGAGCTGGGAAAGCGCACTGTGCCGGATAGGATGCTGGCCGCATCCTAACAACCAGGCTCACCGCCTGGGGGGGTCGGTAGTTCGCTACCGAGGGCTCGCCCAGGCTAAAGCCTGGGGTTTCTTCTTTGAGAGACGCAAAGAAGCAAACGCCTTTCGCCTCGGGCCGGCTGGGCCTAGAATTGGCAGGACGTTTGGTCAGGCTCGGTTGCCGGGCCGGGTAAGCTACCGGATTGCAGCCGAGGTTCCGACTCAGTAGCAGGACTGGTTTGATCGTTTGGGACGGGACGGGACGGCCTGGTGCGAGGGCGCCCAGCCCTCCTCAGAGGAAGCGGTCGGCTCCTGCGCTTTCCGCCGTCCCAGCGGGATCATACTGGTACTCCTCCGGAAGGAGGTCGTTCAGCCGATCCATCAGTTTGGTGGTGATGTCGGCGAAGGCGGGGCCGTGGTCTCGGGAGGCGGCGATGGTCAGCGGCATGAAGTCGGTGGGGGCCCCAGGCTCCTTGGACGGGTCGTAGAGGTCGCCGATGGTGTAGTGCACGTGCCCTCCCACCGAGCGACTGGAGTTGCCGGGGTAGATCAGGTCGGAACCGCTGACGGCCACCGGTAAGATCGGAACCTTCAGGTGCAGCGCCATCTGGGTGATGCCGGAGAAACCGGGAGTCAGCCGCTTCGAGCGAGTCCCCTGAGGGAAAATGAGAGGGCGGTAGCCCAACTCCAGAGCTTCCACGTTGATGCGGACCAGGGCCGCCGACAGGCTCTCGAAGTGTTCCTGGAACAGCGGAAAGTAGCCCTCATTAGAGCCGCCGGGCGCCTGACGCAGATACGCCTCGACCTCCGGCAAAAGCGCCTCGTCGAGCTCCTCCCCGTCCCCAATCTTGCGCAGCTGCCGGTACTCTTCGTTCGAAGGCGAGCGGTCCATCCGGGCCAACCAGTCCAGGGTCAGCAAAAAGCCGCGGGAAGGCACGGGTGTGCAGGCGCACCAGGTCAACAGCTTCCCCAGCCACTTGTGACGGAAGTACTTCCCCTTGACCCAGGGCGCCAGGGGCGGCAGCCCAACCTGGTCCAGGTGCCTCATAAAAGGAGCGTAGTTAAAACGGTCGGTGTGGTTCATCGCCACCACGAACGGTTGCCGCGGGTCGAACTTCTCCAGGCCGTCGATCGACAGCGTCGTTCCTGACAGGCGGTAGTCTAACCCGATGTAAACCCGGGCAATCAGGATCTGCATGTACGGCACCCTGGGTAGGTGCGTTTCCTTGAGGCGGTCCAGAACGCCCAGTGTTTGAAATTTTGTCTCCGTCATCGCTTCCCTTATGATTTCGCCAGCAGCCCGGCCTCCCTGCCGAAGTCGCCCTATCCGTCTTCGGACTCTTCCGCCAGACGCGCCTTGCTTTCGATATAGGCCTTTTGCAGCGCCGTCCTCCAACCCCGTCCCCCCGGGGCCTTGGGAATGCCAGGCTTACCTCGAGCCAGAATCTCTAGCGTAGCCGCCGTCTGAAAGAGGAAAGTCTCGTCGAAGCGACCTGCCTCGGCCAGTAGCGCCGGTAAGTACTCCGTGGCCTGAACCATCGCTTCCTGATTACGCCCAACCTGGGTCAACAGGGCAACGCGTCGGAAAACCATCCTCACCGCAAACGGCGACTTGGGCCCCATCGTCGCGTCCACCGGCCCGAGACCCGCATCGAAATAGTCCAACGCCTCGCCCAGGCGCTGATTGAGCATCAAAAACTCGGCGTAGCGGCAGCTGACGACCCCGGTAAAGAAGGCGTCCGGACCGTGAGTCGCCTGCAGTTGAGTGATCGAAGCCCGAAATCGGACGTCCGCTTCGGTGATGTCCCCTCGGGTCCAGGCCAGCATGGCTCGACTCAGGTCCAGCCGCGCCAAACGACTGTCGCTCTCTCCGATCTCCTCGAGGGATTGCCCGGCGTCGTCGAGCGCGCGCTGAACTTTGGCCTGCTCAGCCGGATCGGTGGGAAGGCGAAGCAAGCGCTTCTCTGCGGCCTTGATCGCGCCGTCGAAGCCTATCGGACCGCGTCCCCAGAGCAGATAAAGCGGAAGCTGAAGCAGGCAGAAGACGGCAAACAGCGCCACCCAACGGTCTCTCATCGGGCTCCTCCGGCGGCATCGGGCACAGGCATCACGGGCTGAGAGAAGCCGGAAACCCCATCCTTGTCGTAGCTGAATGTCATCAGTTCGATCGGCCAGGTCGTACTCAAGTCCAGGTTATCGCGCGTCACCCTGGCCACATCGGTAGAGACGCTGACAGTTCCCTTTTCTCCCAGCTGATCCCGATGAAGTCTGACAAAGCGCTCAGCCGACTGGCGCAGCACAGAGTTCCGCATCTCGCCGGTCAGGGGACGAGGGATCCTCATCCAGCGCATAGGGAGCATATAGGACTGAATGATGAAGCCTCGCACCGTCGCGGGGAACAGTTCCGACGGAGCCACCTGGAACGGCTTCCCTCCCTCGGGTCGCACCTCGATATCGTGACGCACCCACCAGTTGTAACGGTCGATCCAGTCGAAAAGGTGGTACTCCTGAGCGATACCGCCCCAATACAGGGTCGCCATGGCCGGTTCGTAGGTCGCACCGATCCCGGGGATCCCCTTACTCATCGCCAAAGCCAGCACGACCAGGTAGACCTTGATCAGCCCTTGAGTGCCTCGGGGAGGTCGCCAGGCCAGGAGGACCTCCGTCCTTCCCTCCCCCGCCTTGCGCCGGCAGAAACCGTCAATCTCCCGATGGAAGACCAGGATCATAGCCACGATCAGACCGAGGTTCGCATAGGGAACCCCAATGCTGATCGGGATGGCCAGATGAAATCCTATCTGCGCCAGACCTCCCAGGTACTTCAAGGGATGACCCTTCGGCATCAGGATCAGGAAGGGAAAAAGCGGCTCCAGCAGCAGGGTGGCGTGGTTACCGATCCACATCATGCTCAGGTCGCCCAGGTCCCACCAGGCGCTGCTCCGGGCTAACGGCAGCTTCAGAATCACGTAGAGGGCCAACCCCTCTCGCCAGAGCGGAGACCACAATTTGGTCAGCCCCGCCGTCAGATAATAGATAAAAAGGTTGGCAAAAAAAGCGCGGACAAAGAACCCGTCGACCCTGGTCGCCACTTCGGCGCGCCAGTCGCGCGTGCGGTAGGTCAGACAATTACCGATGGGCAGAAAAAGCAGCCACCACAGCAGCAGCGTGATGGTCGAATCGTCGACGTTGATCACCGCGAAGTTCCAGCGGTGCACCGAGACCGCGACAAACCACGTCACGGCCGCACCGACCTTGGGGCGCCATCCTACCGTCAAGGCCAGAGCGCCCAGCATCCCCAAAGCCAGGAGGCCCAACTTGTAGGCGTCGGGCGAGCCCGGGAAAAACAGGCTCAGCTTGGTGAACCAGAAGTATTCCCGCAGCATGGCGTGGTCCAGGAAGCCCGACTCGGACGTGTAGTCCCGGTACTCGAGGAACAGTCGAACGTAGTAGACCACCACCATGAGCCCGGCGGCGATCCGGAAGAGATCGATGACAAAAGCGCTCAGCGGGGCGTGCAGCCGGGCCGAAAGCTCTTCAGCTCGGGCGCGCCAACGCTGCCCCCGGTCCGGCGCGGGCCCGCTGGGCGAAGATTCGGAAAGGGAGCCCGTTGGCTCAGGCGTCGGGGAGGTCTCCATGGACAGAGGCGATTGCGTTATCGCTCTCGCGACCTCCTCCCACCCCGGCCGTGAAGGCGTAGCCCAGGAAGGAGAGAGAGAACAGGTGGATCAGCAGGTTGACCAGCAGAAACAGATACAGGGGAGTGAAGGTCTGGGGGAAGGCAAAGACCAGTCCGGCGGACAGCGCCAGGTCCAGGCCGTAGAACAAGAGCCCGAAGGCCGACAGCGCGCGGGCGCTGAGCAGCTGAGCAAGCCCCAGGCCGGCGAAGAGCTTGCCGATCCCGCGACCCGGGAAAGACTGATGAAAAGCCCGGCCCGCGAAGGAGGTCGTCAGGGCCAGCAACGCAACCAGCGCCAGCACGCCCGCCAGCACGCTAGAGCCGAGGAACCAGTAGTAACGCACCTTTTCCATCCAGATCCAGCCCGAGAAAAACGTCTGCAGGGCGATGTCGCTGACCACCGGCAGGGCCAGCGAAGTCGCGTAGAAGATGGGTAGGCGGATCCCCCAGTAGAGGGCGGTGGTCGAGGCCGCGCTCATCCCCGCTAGCAGTAGTAGCAGCCACGCACCACGACGGAATCGTCGCTCCTTGCCCGAGCCTCCGGGGTTTCTCATAGGGTCACCGTCCTTCGCTGGAAATTCTCCTGTAGTAATATACCAGCCTCGCATCAAGTTTCAAGCCTGGACCCAAGACCCGACTCTGACTCTAGAACGGGGCGGGCTGGGTCTCCCTCCAGCCGGTCACCTCGACCCGGCGCTGGCGACCTCGAGATAGGCCTGGAAGCAGCCGGTCAACAAACTGGGGATTGTACACCATCCGTAACTGGTTGGCGTTGGTCACGTCGAGTTTCCCGCGCTTGGCAACGATCGCGCCCTCCAGGAACAGATTCCGGTGAGCGGTGTCGGTCCGAGTGTCCTGCAGGTCGATATGGACGTCCTTCCCGGCGTAGATCAGCCCCGTGAAGCGCAGGGTGTTTTCCGAGATATTGAGCACCCCGATCTCGTTCCCGTTAGGAGCGTAGTCTTGCACGACTTCCGTGACCATCCCGGTCTTTTCGTCCACCTCTCGGTCGTCGGCGATCTCGATGATGGGAGGGGGCAAAAGCGAGACGCTGCCCTCGCTGAAGACCGAAAAGTTCGTATCGCTGTTGCCGGAGGGGTCGTACAGTCGACTCATCTCTAGAGTGACGTCACCCTGAGCGGCCAGGGTGGTGCTTCCATTGACGTCTCCCTGGATATGCAGTTTGCCGGTACTGACCAGAGAGCCTTTTTCCCTGGCTTCCTGGGCCTGCCTGGGGTTCGAGGCCGACGTTTCGTTGGTCGTGGTGGCCGCGGCGCCGACACCCCAATTCCCCGTCTCGGCGATGGCCAACGGGTCACCGAAGTAGACCGAGGGGTTCACATTGCGAACGTCGTCGTTCCCCTCCGTCGAACTCCCGATCAGCGCGAAGTCGCCCCGCACTTCAAAGTTGTAGTTCTCATCGAAGACCATCCGTCGGCTTTGCACGTCAGCAAAAGCGCGGCCGCCGGTGCCGTTGATAGGGACGTATTTGGTCTGTTCCGCGAGATGGCCGGTCCCGGCGGGCGCCCCGATGATCGATGCCAGCGCATCGGGAGAGACGTTCTCTCCCCTCGATTCGTCCATGTACCAAAACTTCTCGATCTCCCCCGAGGCGAGCGGCGCCCCTTCGGCGGGGTTAGAACGGCGGGTCAGAATTCGCACGATACGGCCCTGCACGGAAACCTGCTCGAATCGGTAGACCCCGGACGGCACCTGCTGCACCGTCTTCGTACTCCCGTCGGCGTGGGTGACCTGCTGTATGTCTCGCAAGCCTACGTCAGGGATATCGAACAGGCTGCGCGAGTCGTCGACGAACCGTTGGTCTTTGAAATCAAGGTTGGAGTGTCTGGCCTTGAAGGCTGTCCGGGACATCGGGTCGTCGTCTCCGAGGCCGAACCGGGTCTCCGCCCCCGACCACACCACCGGGTTATCCCGGCTCACATCGCCCGCCGCCACCCCTTCGCTGAGAAGGGGCCCGGGATGGAAATTGCTGCCCTCGAAAAAATTCTCCATGCCCCGCAGCGTGGTCTGACCCAGCGAGCGCGCTTGATTCTTCACCGGGTCCTTGGTGAACAGTCCGAGTTCAGAGGCCGAGATATCTAGAGAGTCGTTGGCCAGACAGACGGCTCCGACCAGACCGGGGTTGCGAACCATGATCTCGACCCCCTCGAAGTGCCCTCCCCCTTCGACCTTGATTTCGAAACGACAAAAGCCCGAAGGGACACCATCGCGACGCGCTTCGTCACGAACATCCTTGAGAACGGCCACTTCGCCGTCAGACTGCAGGTTGTTGCAGACGCGAACCTCGAAACGCGTCGAGTTGGCCAGGTCTTCTCCGACCACCGTCTTGACCTCACCGGTCCCGGCCAGTTGGCGAAGCTTCAGGTGCCCCCACTCTACGGGACCGCGAGCCACGGCGGTGTCGCGGTTCCAGGTGTAGTCATGCTCGAGCCGGTAGCGGCAGTAGGAATAGACCGAACTCAAGGTCCGGTCGATCCGGTCCTTGGACTGGGAATGACGCAGCATCCCAAAGGTCGCCCTGTTGGTCCCGATCAGCGCCCCCAAGAGAAGGACCAACACGGTAGTGACAGCGAGAACTGCAATCAAGGCAAAACCTTGACGCCGGACCATCCTAAGCTTCATGGAAAGTTCTCCTTACAGCTAAGATACCACATTCAGTCAGTAGGCACAGTATTGTGAGGCCGGATAAAAAAACTGGTAGTAAGCACGTCCCGCTTTGGGTTCTCTGGCGCCGTTGCTCCTTCCAGGGTCAACCCTATTTCCACGGCTCTCTGGGCGGCATCGAGGCGTACGTCGAAAGCGCGAACCCCACGAGCCAGAACCTGGGGGGGAGAAACCCGGACCCAACTGGCGGCGTGAAGCGCCGAGGAACGAGCCAGCACCCCGAGATCGTCGGCCGCCCGAAGTAGTTCACGCCCGTGCCCTCCCCCAGCCGGAGTCACCGTATGCCGCAACAGTTGCCCCTGAGCTTCCTTGGTGACTCGATAAACCGCCCAGCAGTCCCAGTCGGGAATCCCGTAGAGGTCCTGGGCGCCAGGCGCCTCCCAGTCGGCCAGAGCGACCGCCGACAGGGCGTCTCTCGGCTGCTCCACCCCGTGCAGAGAGAAACTCGTGGTCTGGTCCACCCCCAGGCCGTAGAAGTGGCTGGGCTGGAGATCTCGCTGGAAGGCAGCCCGCACCGCGGCAAGTTGGTTCTGCAGCCCTTGCCGCGCCTCAATAGTTCGAAAGCCGCGACTCCCTATCCCGAAAAGCAAAAAGACAACGCCCAGAACGGTCAAGAGTATCCCCATGCTGACCAACAGTTCGATCAACGTGCTGCCGCGGCGCCGTGTCAAACCCTGTCTCCCTCGCGGACATAGACCGTCCGAACTCCCCGCACGAAAAGGTCGCCGAAGCCGGAACGGGAGGCTTCCATCGACCCGGAATCGGGAAGCCACCAGCCTACGGTTACCGTCACCTTCCAGGCCTGACCATCCGGGTCGGCCAGATCGACATCGGGCTGAAGTCTCAGCGGCTCGACCTGATAGAAGAAGCGGGCTCCGTCTTCCTGAAGCTTCGCCTCCAGACGGACGGCCGTCTCTCCTCCAACGCCCCAGCGAGGAGGGCCGTCCGAGGTGGCCCGTTCCAGCAAGCTCTCGGTCAGAAGCTCGGCCTGGGCCTGCTCCCGATTCTTGGCCGAGGTCCGGACCAGGCCCAGGAAGACACCTATGACGACAAGGGCTACAAAGCTCAGCAGGCCCAGCGCCAGAACGATCTCGGCCAGGGTCAATCCCCGGCGGCCTCTCCACTTCGCCTTACCGCTTGTCACTCGGGCATTATAAGCGAGCCCGGTGGGACGGAAGACAAAAAAATGACTCGTAGTGTGAACTTTCTGTTAACGAAAGCAACCCAGGGTCCCGCTGGTCAAGCGCAAAAAAGCCCGGAAATATAAAATGCCCCGGCGGCTTGGGGGGGAGGGGTATCCGCCGAGGCAGGAGCCGAAGCTCCGAGGCTATTTTAGAACGGTTCGCAGGGCAAAACAACCCCAACCCTGTTACATTAACCCTTTACTGACTGCTGACGTGAGCGCGCTAGTTCGGGCCATCCGTCGCCTGGTTCTTGAGGTCAGGCTCGCGAAGGTTGCGTAAACGGAAACTTCCCAGAGCCAAAAAGAGAATAACGGAAGCAAACACCAGGCGGTAAGCCAGGGCTGGACTCAAAGCCGAGGCGAGGGCATCGGAGGCCGGTCCGAAAACCCCTGGAGCGATCACCTGAGGTACCACGGCGGCCAGATTCCAGATCCCCATCGATAGCGCGGACGAGGCTCGCGGGGCAAGGTTGCAAGCCAGGGACCAGTCGACCACCGAGAAGCCGCCAAAGCCAAATCCCGCCAGGAGAGCGAAGGCGCAAGCCGGGACGAGTCCACCCTGTGGAGTGGCCGCGAATCCAGCCATACCCACGGCCGTGGTGCCGCAGGTCAGGTAGATCAAGGACAGTTTCGAGCGACGATCCGCCTGAGGGCCAACGACCAATCCCCCCAACAATCCACCCACAACCATGCAGGTCAGCAAAATCGTGGTAGCGTGGCTGACATCTGGGAGTTTCAGAGAGTACTGCACGTAGAAGAGTAGGAAGTTCACCACCAGATAGAAACCGATGTTGATCACCAGGCGCGACTGCAGCACCAGCCGAAAATTCGCATCACCTCCCAGGGCCCGACGCAGACCAGCCATGAGTCCGGGAGCCGTCACCGAGGCCTGGGCCGTCTGCCGGCCGGCGGGCAAGGCCGTCCACAGCGCGACCAGGCCGATCATCAAACCGCCGTACAGCGCAGCCTGGAGTTTCATCAAACCGGCCGCCTGGGTCAGCAGCAGAGCCGCCAGAATCGGTCCCACCAGCTGACCCACATTCTGGAACAGTCCCATCCAGGTCGAGGCGACGCCGTGGCGCTCGGGCGGAACCTCGTCTGGGATCAGAGCCTGGTAAGGCCCGGTCCCCATGTTAGCCACCAGTTGCAGCAAGGCGAGACTTAGCACGACCTCGAAAGGAGATGAGGCTCGAGCCAACCCCCATAGGGGCAGGGCCGTCAACGGAAATCCGACCAGCAGATAGCGCCAGCGGCGCCATACCGAGAGGTCCTGGTCGCTTCGCCAGCCCACCACGATCTGAGTCACTGCAGAAACACAGGCTCCGACCCCTGCGAACATCGCCAGCAAGGAACCGCGTCCCCAGGCGCCGTTCGAATCTCTGGCCAGCCCATCCGCCATCTGGGGCAGCACGATGGACAGCAGCGCCGTCCACAGCGCATAGAGAGCCAGCCAGAGAAGGGAAAATCGAAAAAACCTCCAGGCGTTCCACCTGTTCCATCTATCCGCAGTCATGGTTTCAGCCTTTTCGCTTTTGACTACCGGCACCTGGTATCGACGCCGCGAAGGCCTCGAGGGGCCTCGCTGCGAAGGAGAAAGCGTGAGCGACAGTTCGCCCAGAATCGTGCCTATCGGCATCAGGATCGTGCTGATCGCCTCGCTCCTCTTGCTGCTGGTTGCGACCCTTACGGAAACCGGCCGCCTGCCCGAAAGCACCTCTCCCACTCCGACCCCCACCGACCGATTCACTCTGGACACGCTGATCGTCCCGGGGACTCGTATCGGACCAGTCACCCTGGGGCTGTCGACCAAGCAGATGACCGAGATCATGGGGCCGGCCCAGCTTCGGCCCCAGGCTCCCGGAACGGTCCATCTCTATCCCCAGGCGGGCATGGTCGTCTACTCCGAGAACGACCGGGTGGTCGCGGTCACCGCTCGCTCCCCCGCCTATAAGACTCGGAGCGGAGTTGGTGTTGGATCCGACGTCGACACCGTGCTCAAGACGCTCTCTGGAGACTATGAAATGGAAGGGTCGGGCAAGAACTATCGCCTGCACAACTGGAGCGAGGGCTGGCACCTCGAGGTTGTGGACGACAAGGTCGCCTATATCCAGATCACCACCAAACTGACAGAATCCAGGTCACAGTGACCGGATTTTAACATCTCCGTTCCAACCCTCCTCGCTCTCGAGGCTACACTTGGGACGCTCCCCCGCTGGCCCGCCTTCTCGGGTCGCCCGGCAAGGAGCCGAGCACGGCCGCTGCCGAACACGGCCTCTCGAACCAGAGGCCCCCCAGGTGGGAAGGGCCTTGAATCTGTTTTTGTTGTTGGAGGCACTCGATGAGTCAACGGGGTCAAGAAGAAACGCTCTTCGGCCACCCGGTAGGTCTGTACACCCTCTTCTTCGCGGAGATGTGGGAGCGTTTTTCGTTCTACGGAATGAGAAGTCTGCTGGTCCTGTACATGATGAAGGGTTTCCTGGGTCTAAATGATGGCGAAGCGTACGGAGTGTATGGCTCTTACGGAGCGCTGGTCTACGCCACACCGTTCCTGGGAGGGATCCTGGCTGACCGCCTGTTGGGCTGCCGCCACGCGGTGATTCTGGGCGGCGCTCTGATGGCGGCCGGACATCTGCTGATGATGTGGGAAAGCGCCGTGCCTTTCTACGCTGCGCTGGCCCTGCTGATTGTCGGAAACGGCTTCTTCAAGCCGAACATCTCGACCATGGTTGGTTCGCTCTACCCGCCCGGTAGCGAACGCCGCGACGCCGGCTTTACCCTGTTCTATATGGGGATCAACCTGGGTGCGGCGATGTCCCCCCTGATTTGCGGCTACATCGGGGAAACCTACGGCTGGCACTACGGCTTCGGCCTGGCCACCATCGGGATGCTGATCGGCCTGTGCATCTTTATCTTCCCTCCGTGGATGAACATGATCACTATCGGCGGCGGCGTCCTGACAATGGCGATTACCCTGATGTCGATCGCTGACACCCCGCTGACCATGGCCATCAACGGCTTTATCGCGATGGCGGCCCTCATAGCGGCCACGGTGGCGTTGATGGCTCTCAAACGCGGCGGTCTGCCCGAGTGGGCCGGCAAGCAGCCCCCCGAGGCTGCCGCCAAAGGCATGTCCGTTATCATCCCGATCTATCTCGGAACCGCCATTCTCATCCCCGTGATCACGATGCTGCTGCGCAAAGAAGAGGTCGCCCACCTGGTCCTGTACGTGCTCGGCGGAATCGCTCTGGCCTGGCTAATCTACCAGATCGCCACCCGGCCGAAAGTGCAGCGCGAGCGTCTGCAGGTGGTGCTGGTCCTTCTTTTCTTCTCGCTGCTGTTCTGGGCGTTCTTCGAACAGGCCGGCTCCTCGCTGACCAACTTCACCGACCGCAACGTCGACCGCGTCTGGGAAGAGCGAGTTCTGACTCAAGATGATGTGGGCAAGGTCGTTCCGATCACCCTCAACCAGGCTCAACTCGGGTTCCCGATCCCCGGCGACCCGGATGTGCTGACTCTCGACGAACTCGGCAAGTTCCGGGACGAAAAGAGAAAGAAGCAAGAAGCTGGCGAAACAGTCGAGCAGCATGACCTGCAGTTGACCGTCACCGAAGCGCAGGTCGGTATGGAGATCAACGGCAACGAGATCCCCGCCTCGATGTTCCAGGCCGCCAACGCCACGTTCATCCTGATCTTCGGCCTCTTCTTCTCCGCTCTCTGGACGGTTCTGGCCAAGCGCAACATCGAACCGTCCATCCCGGTCAAGTTCGGGATGGGGCTGATTCAGCTCGGCGCGGGCTTCTACGCCTTCTACTTCGGGGCTCAGCAGGCCAGCCCTCAGGGGATCGTCTGGATGGGCTGGCTGCTGCTGGGCTATCTGCTGCACACCACGGGCGAACTCTGCATCTCGCCGGTCGGACTCTCGATGGTCACCAAACTGGCTCCGAAAGAGATCACGGCCGCGATTATGGGCGCCTGGTTCCTGGCCACCGCGTTCAGCCATATGCTGGCCGCTCAGATCGCCAAGCTGACCGGTGTCAAGGGCGCCAGCGACGCTCCCACCGGCTCGATTCCTGCGCCGATCGACACCCTGGGGCAGTACGCCGAGGTGTTCTACAATATCGGTGTTGCGGCGGCGATCGGCGGTATCATCTGCTGTGTCCTGAGCCCGCTCCTGGTCCGCTGGACCCATGCCGACGTAACGGGCGCCGACGAATAGAAGCGCCAGTCGAAGGAAAAAAGCCTCCGGCCGAAGTTCGACCGGGGGCTTTTTTCTTGCTGGGCAGGCGGAGCGCTAGTCTTCTGGCCAGTGCTCGACGAGCCAGTCCTTGAAGACTCCTCCGCACACCGGAAGACCCGGGGCGCTGTCAAGCTGAGCCGTCACCGTTTCGGGCAACAGCCCCGCTGCCATCTCTCGAGGGAGCCTTGCCACGACCGATCCGTTGAAACCCAGGCCTACACGGTACGGCTGCAGAGCCTGGAGCAAGGCTGGGTCCGCGCCACGACCCCAGGTAGCGACGGCAACGAGTACCGCCGGGCTTGGGTCCTGGCGCGCGGCCGCCTCTTCTAACAAAAGTTGGTTGACTTCGATAATATCGCGAGCGTCAAAATTCATAGCGGCGGCTTCTCTTGACCAGGCCACGGCGCCTTCTCGTTGAGAAGCTCACGAAGCCAGCGCCGTTGGGAGGGGAGGGAGAAAAGCTCAATGGGGAAAATTGCCCCCCATGAACAAATGGGTGGTGGTGCTGCTGGTCGCCTTGGCCTTCGCGGCCGGACTTCTTTCCAACAAGCTGGGTCAACAGCCCGCTGCGACAGCAACCTCCACCCCGCTCCCCGCAGCCTCAGCCCCAGCCGTGGCCCAGGCAACGCCTGCCGTGGAGACCGCGCCCTCCTCCGGACTTCCCCGGCGGAACAGCGGTAAAGGTCCCCACTTCGGCAACCCGCCGCGACCCGGGTCCAGCCCCGCAGGCGCCGTCGCGACCTCGTCCGGGGCCATCCAGGGAGAGATCCGCGCGATGGTGTTCTCCACCGAACCCGGTGGGCTGTCGCTCACTCGATTCTCTCCCAGCGCCGGAAACATCTATCTGACTCTATCGCCGGTGGGAATGCCGGAGGATCAGGAGTTGGTAGCCTCCTTTCGTAGCACGGCGAGCGAAAACGCTCCCTTCAGCGCTCCAGTACAAAGCTCCGGACCGCCCAGGCTTCGGACTTTTCGATTCGCTCCGCCGGACGGCGGCTGGGTGAGCGGCGCCTACCAGGTGGTAGTGAAGCCGGCCGGAGGTGAGCAGGTCCTCACGGTCAACCGCTTCGACATCGCCAAGGCCGACGCGGCGACTCCAGCTAAATTCGAAAGCCCCGAGTATGTCCATCTGGGCAACAGTAAAGACAACAACGCTCCCGGCTCCGTATTCTCGGCCGAGGATCAGAGAATCTACCTCCGAGTGGCCTCGTATAAGGTCCCAGGCACCCCGATCCGCTCGGTCTGGTCGGCTGTCGAGGTTCAGGAACTTACCCCGGGGGAACTTTTCGCCGTGACCGAGACCGTCGCCCCCGGCGAGGACGAAGACGCCCTTTTCACCTTTGACCCTCCGAAGGGTGGTTTTTTGCCCGGCAGCTACCGCGTTGACGTCTATTTCGACCAGCAGCAGGTCGGCAGCCAGGCGTTCTTTATCCAGCCCTCCGCCACGGCAGCGGCTAGTGCAACTCCCGCTGCGGCGACCCCTTGAGCGAGACGACTCCCCCCCGTCTGGCCTTCTCTTCGAACGGCCAATCCTGGGACAACCCCGCCTTGCTCGAAGAGCTGCACAACGCAGCCTCGCCTTCGCACTGGGCCGTCTGGAGTTGGCAATCCTCGGAGCCTTTCCCCTCGCCGCTCGCGGTAGAGATCCGCGTCCCGGAAGAGCACCAGCATTCCACGGCAACCCACGACGTCATGCAAGGCGTCGCTCGCCAGCTGCAGGGCGCCTTTCGCATGTTCTGCGGCGAGCGCGGATGGCCCGAGCCGGATATCGCCCTGCAGCGGCTCGCCGTTCCCGACGAGCGATGGAGCTATCGCGTCACCTTACCGGGTGGCCCGGAAGCCGAAGGTGAGCTCCGGCCAACCAAGCTTCTTGCCATGGGCGAAGAGGAGCAGCTTGCGGGACTCCTGGGGCTGGAGACCGTGGACCCGATCCTGGGACTGCCCGCTCGCTGGATCACGCGCTCTCAGCTCGATCTTGCCCGCTCCGTCGAGCTCCATCTTTTCGACGCACCGGGCCTGGTTGCTGCGCACACTCTTCACATGGTCAGCGAGAGTTTCGAGCGAACTCTCGGCATGCTGGCGATCCAGCGATGGATGCTGCCCGCTCTCGCCCAGTACGGCGAAGCGCTGACTTCGACGTTGGCTCAGCGGGCCGGCATGATCCTTCGAACGGTCAAGTCGCTCATCTCCGAAGGCCTCTGGCTACCTGGCCCCGGCCGACTGCTCGACCTTTTTCTCCAGTCGCTCTCCGAAGTGGAAGGGACCGACCCACTCGAGGCCGAGCTGCTCAAGGAGTTGATGCGACGAGAGTTGGTTCCAGAGAACTTGCCTCGTTTTTTGGATGGAGCCGGACTGCTCTGGGCCGTCGAATGGAAGGGCCAGACCGAGGAAGACAGCGCTGCCCAGAACCGCTTGCTCGCCCGCCTGGGAACGGCTCTGCACGGATTGGCCGACTGCGACCCTCCGCCGGTGGTACTCACCGATTTCGAAAGCCGGGCCGAACTCAGCCGCGTGCTCAAGGGCCCGTTTCCCCACCTTCCCGTCCTCTCATGGTCGGAACTGCCCCCTCACGCCAGGGTCCAACTGATGGGTGTCGTCGACGCCCGATTCGAGGTAGACCCAGCCCCCTGGGAGCCGGCCTGGTTCGAAGTTTCCTACAGTTGAGAACCTCATGGAGGAGCTGAAGAAATTGGTAGGAACCTACCGGGAACAAAACGGAATCGCCGGGTGTCAAAGGCGACGTAGAGATAGGTCCGAATCCCACGGCAGCACCTTTCTAGAAGAAGGAAGAGCCTGGGAGGAGAGGAACTTCTCAACACATCAGGAGGCATTATGAACAACGTTTTTTGGCGCCAACGCGCCGCCGCCATTCTCGCCGCAGGTCTGCTGACCGTCGCGGCTGTCGCCCAGGAGGGAGCCTCCGGCGAAGTCAAAATCGAAGGTGAGAAGCCTCCGGCAGCCACCGCCACCGAGGCAGCTAAACCCGCAGCAAAGCCGGTCAAGCCGACCATCACGAATCGTGACCCGTTCGTGAATCAGGTCAACGCCGGCACGGTGAGCTCTGGCAGCACCTCTCGCATTCGCCCCGCACAGAGCGCTGGCGCCACCGTCAAACCTGCCGCAGCAGCCGCTCGTGGCAAGAGCGCTGGTGCCGTTGCTGCTGCTGCTGCTGCGGAACCCGAAGTGATCGTGCCCGCCCCCGAAGTGACCATCACGGGTATCGTGAAGTCGCGCGGCGGTCATCAGGCCATCATCAACTCGGGCAGCAACTCTCACATCGTGTCGGCGGGCCAGAAGATCGGTGACTACCGCGTCGCGGCTATCACCGATACTGCCGTGACCTTCACCAACTCCGGCAAAAGCTTCAAGGTGCCGATCGAGAGCCAGTTCGGACTCAAGAAGTAAGCGACCCCTGATTCAGGAAGAACGAAGGCGAGCCAACAGGCTCGCCTTTTTCTTTCGTAGCCCCGCAAGGTTGACCTGAACAGCCGAGTGAGTGTAGATGAAAGCTGACCGCTTGGAAGGCCTGACAGTTCAGAGCAACCGTACCTGACTCATAGAAAGAACGAAGAAGAATGACCGTCGCCACAGAAAAACCCGAAAACGTCTCCGTTCCGGGATACCTCATCCCCCTCTCGCTGGGCATCTCGGCGGTGGCCGTGGCGTTTCTGTTCTGGCTCATCTACGGCAACGAAGGGAGCCAGAGTTACGATGTAGCCTTCCTTGCTCCGATCAACGCCAGTCTTAACGCGGCCTCGGCGATCTGCCTCTTCGCCGGTTACGCGGCCATCCGAAGCCGAGCGATAGAGCGCCATCGCAACCTGATGCTAGCCGCGCTGAGCTTCTCGGCCTTGTTCCTGGTGAGCTACATCGTGTATCACACCTTCCATGGCGACAGCAAGTTCATGGGCGTCGGCGCCATCAGGCCAGTATACTTCTTCATCTTGATCACTCATATCGTGCTCTCGGTGGTGGCCCTGCCGCTGATTCTGGTTACGGTGGGACTTTCGCTGACCAAACGGTTCGCTATCCATAAGCGTTGGGCACGCTGGACCTTCCCTATCTGGGCCTACGTCTCTGTGACCGGCGTGCTGGTGTTTCTGATGCTGAAGCTGTTCTCTCCCGGCTAGAGGACCAACCGATAAACGGCCACCGCTAACGAGAACAGGCCAGGAAAGACAAAGGGACCCGAATCGGGTCCCTTTGTGCTTTCCTGGCCTGACCCATTGGGCCCGGTGGGTGCTTAGACGGTGTGGATAAGGAGGCCGTCGCGGAGTTTCGGTTCGAACCAGGTCGACTTCGGCGGCATGATCTCGTCGGCGTCCGACACCTCGAGCAGGTCCGAAAGGCGGGTGGCGCCCAGCGCGAAGGCGACTTTGGCCCGCCCGCCGTCAACTCGCTCCTTTAGCTCTCCGACCCCGCGGATGCCGCCCACGAAGTCAATCCGAGCGTCGCTTCGCACGTCGGCGATGCCAAAGACCGGCTCCAGGAACTCGCGCTGCAAAACGGCTGAGTCCAGGGCGTTGGCCGGACCGTTGGCGGCGTCCTGTTCGGGCATCGCGAGGTCGTACCACTTGCCGCCCAGGTACATGCGCACCGTGCCAAGCTGGGGAACCTCGGGATAGCCTGCCTCTCCGGCGGGAATCTCCTTCGCTCCGAAGCGGGAGACAGCTTCCTCGAGAATCTTCTCCTCGCTGTGCCCGTTGGTTTCAAGAAGCACGCGGTGATAAGGCAGAATCGCCACTTCGTCGGTCGGGAACGCGACGGCCAGAAAACGCGAAGCAGCATCGCCTTCCGCCGCTTCGAGGCGAGTTGCGGTACGTTCGGCTGAGGCCGCGCGGTGATGACCGTCCGCGATATAGAAATCGCCTGCCGCTTCCAAAGCTGCTTCCCACGGCTCCGGGTTAGAGATCTTCCAGACCGTGTGAACGACCCCGTCACCGGCGTCAAAGTCGAACAGCGGCGCCTCGCCTGAAGCCAGAAGGTCAGAACGCAACTGGGCCAGGGCCGTGCTGGGCCGGTGGACCAGGAAGACCGGCCCGGTCTGGGCTCGGGTGGTCAAAATATGATTGGTGCGATCGTCCTCTTTGGCCTTACGGGTGAACTCGTGTCGCTTGATCCGGCTGTCCCGATAGGCCTGCACCGAATAGGCGCCAACCACACCAAACTGGCTGCGCCCCCTCCAGGTCAGCCGATACAGATAAAGAGCCGGAGCGTCCTCGGTGATCAGGTGTCCATCGTCGATGAGCGCCTGCATGTTCTTCTTCGCTTGCTCATACACTGAGGCGTCGTAGGCGTCGACCTCGTCCGGCAGGGTGACCTCGGCTCGCCCAACTCTTAAAAAGGAAAGCGGTTTGCCGACCACCAGAGCAGCGGCTTCATCACGGTCGACGACGTCGTAGGGAACAGAAGCTACCTCTTTGGCGACCTCCGGGGTGGGGCGCAAGGCGGCGAAAGCTTTGACAATGGTTGCACTCATGGGGGCGCCTTTTGCGAGGAGAAAGCAGGTTCCCTTCAGGGCCGCGAGTCAGCTCGCTTTGCTCTCTCCGACCGGCTTGCCGCCTTTCCACAGGGGGGAGACGACGGGAAGCAAAACAACACTCATGCGAGAACGGGGTTTGACTCGCGGGCAAACCTGGCATGAGCAAGCGATGGCCGAGCCCGAGTCGGCCGAGGACCTGGGGTATAGTTGACGTGAAGCGAAGTCTCAAAAAGATAGAAATTCGGCGCAGCTGCATGGGCACGCTGCTCTGGATGTTCCTGGCCGTGATCGGCGTCGGGTTGACCGGCGTCTCGATGGTCCGAACGATTCTGGACCACTACCGCTCGGAACTGCCAGACGTCTCGACCCTGACCTACTACGAACCGTCCCTGACGACTCGTATCTACGCCAACGACGGCACGCTGATCGGGACTCTCTACAAAGAGGCCCGAACCTGGACCAAGCTCGACGACATGACCCCGTACGTCGAAAAGGCCGTGCTCGCTATCGAAGACACCCGTTTCTACGAGCACCGCGGGGTCGACCCGATCGGCGTGGGTCGCGCCATCATCTCGAAAGCCGCCGGCGGCGGCGATTCTCAGGGCGCCAGTACCATCACCATGCAGTTGGCGCGCAATCTGTTCCTGAGTCCCAAGCAGTCCATGGACCGTAAGCTCAAGGAAGTGCTGGTCGCCGTCGAGATCGAGAAGAGCTTCACCAAACGAGAGATCTTGGAGCTGTACCTGAACCAGATCTACTTCGGTTCGGGCGCCTACGGTGTCCACTCGGCTTCCTGGATCTATTTCGGGAAGAAACCCAAAGATCTGACCCTGGCCGAAGCGTCCTTGATCGCCGGCTTGCCCCAGGCGCCCTCGGACTACTCTCCCTTCGAGGACCCTGAAGCCGCCAAAGAGCGCCAGATCATCGTGCTCGACCGGATGCTCGCGGTGCATGCCGTCAGCAAAAAAGAGTACGATAAGGCCGTCAAAGAAGTCGAGCAGAAAAAGTACCAGCGTCGCACCGTAGCCGAATTCACCGTGCTGAAGGTGCCCTACTTTACCTCCTTCGTCATCAAGCAGCTTTATAAGCAGTTCGATGAGGACATGCTTTTCCGCGGTGGACTGAACATCTACACCACCGTCGATATGAAGCTTCAGGAAAAAGGCGAGAAGATCGTCAAGCAAAAGATCGCCACCGACGCTGCGGCGCTCAACGTGCACCAGGCGGCTTTCGTGACGGTCGAGAACAACACCGGCTATATCCGGGCCATGGTCGGCGGTACGGGCTGGACCGATAAGGACCAGTTCAATCGGGCCTGGCAGGCCGAACGCCAGCCGGGCTCTAGCTTCAAAACCTTTGTTTACGCTGCTGCTATCGAATGCGGCTACTCCCCCTCCATCTCTGTCCCTGACACCCCGATCAACATCAACGGGTGGGAGCCCAAGAACTCGGACGGCAAGTTCTACGGAATGATGAGCATGGCTTCGGCTCTGCAGCAATCTCGTAACGTGGTCGCCGTCCGCCTGATGCAGCTTACGGGCCCCGAACGAGTGATCCAGTTGGCTCGCAAAATGGGCATCAAGGGCAAACTGAACCCGTTCTACTCTCTGGCCCTGGGCGCCGCCGACCTGACTATCCTGGAGATGGCCGATGCGGTTAGCACCTTCCCCAACGGCGGCGTGCGTATCCCCGCTTCGCCCATCAAGATGATCACCGACCGAGACGGCAATGTTGTCATCGACAACCGCTTCCCGGACAAGAAGGACGTTCTTAGCGAATCCACCGCCTCTTCGATGATGGAGATGATGCGCGGCGTCGTGATGGGCGGCACCGGCGGAGCGGCCTACATGCCCGAGCATGAATCGGCCGGCAAAACCGGAACCACCGACTCGTTCCGCGACGCCTGGTTCGTGGGCTACACCCGCGACTTCACCACGGCGGTCTGGTGCGGCAACGACGACTATAGCCAGATGTGGAACTCTTTCGGCGGCGACGTTCCCGCCACCATCTGGCGCCAGGTGATGACGGTGGCGCTACGCAACACCAAGCCGAGCAAACTTCCGATCACGAACCCTAACAAGGTCGGGGTGCTGATGTGCGCCGATTCGAAACAGCGGGTCGGCCCGCACTGCCCCAACAGCTACCGCGCGCTCTTCGCCCGCTACTCGGTGCCGAACCAGTTCTGCGCGATGCACGGCGCTCCGGCCTACGCTCCGGCTTCGGCCGTCCCCAGCAAGGGTGGAGACTCGACCAAGTCGTCGCCGACCGACGACGCAGCTGCCAAGGCGGCCGAGACCGCGGCCCCGGATCCCAATATCGACCCGAACTCGGCTCCTATCCCGACGCAGGTGCAGATGCCGACCGAAGTTCCGCTCGACGGTGCACCCACCGACCTCCCGGCGGGAGGCGGCGAGGTGGCCCCTGTGGCGCCCCAACCGGTCGAACTGCCTCCGCCCCCGCCCGAGGCCGTGGAGCTTCCTCCTCCCCCTCCCGTAGAGGTCCCTATACCGCCCCCGCCAAGCGAATAAAAAAAGCCCCGAGTCGCCTCGGGGCTTTTTTTTACTTGCGGCCAACCTCGTCCGGAGGAAAGCCTAGAAAAACTTGGCTCCTCGCGGGGGAGTGCGCGAGCTGAGCTGCTCCTTGAGTTCCCGCACTTCCGCGGTGAGAAGTTCGAGCTGACGCTGGAGTTGAGCAGAATCGCCGCCTCCCGTTCCTCCGGTGGGGGCCGGTCGAAAAGTCGGCTCCCCTTTTTCAAAATGCGCTCGTAGAGCTTCTACGATGATATGACTGATGGCCTGATTGTCGTCGGTTGCCGCCTGGTAAAGCGCATCCTTGAGATCCTCAGGTATTGAAGCCGAGATCCTTGCCATTGATACTTCTCCATTCTGCTGCCGTCGGGCGAACACCACCCTAAGGGACATCCTTCTCCCCCCTCCGACCGCGACGCCACCGAAGCCTCGTCGAGATTGATGACCAATCGGGGAGAAATTCCAGCTTAAAGCTTCGGTCTGTAGGGCCCGCCGTTCCTCTTTACCACGGGATTCCTGGAAACCTACTCATCGCACTACGAATATCTTGACGGCCCGACCCGGAAGACTCGGAACGTAGACAGAACTAAGAAAAGCCCGGGGCTTCGTAGGTCAGCGCCAGCATCTCGAGAAAGCGACGCTCGCCTTCCGGGGAGCACGCCAGGGGAGAATCCATGACCTGCCGCGGCTCTTCGTCGATGTCCAGAACCGTCGCCAGGCGCTCGAGCAGGTCCGCCTCTTCCCCACTGCAGCGGCCGTCGACCCACACCACCGCGCAGCACTCTCGGAACAGCAGGTAGCGGTCATCGAGGCGCTGGAAAGAAACCACCAGGTCTGAGAGTTGAAGAGACATATCGTCCGCTCGCTGGATCGCCCGAGTCAACTCGCTCTCTTCCGCCTTCATCCAGGCCGCAACTGGGCCCAACCTATCCCGTTCGGCCGGCGACACTTCGTCAGCCCGGGCCACCCGCAGGAGGAGGGCGAGAAAATCCGAGCGGCCGGTGGTCGTGAGTCGAGAAGCTATGCTGGTTCTTGGATCGATCATGCGGCCGGATATTCTCCCAATCCGCTCAAAGTCCCCGCAGGAAGCCGCCACCGGGGAAGACAATCCAGCGCCATGCAAGCCAGACCCGCACTCAAAGCCCCGCAAAGAGGCCGAGCCGCCCTCCTCATCCTTTTGCTCGGACTGAGCCTGACAGGATGCCAGGATAGCTCTAGGACTTTTGCCGGATTTACCTTCGGTGGAGGCGGAAACACTTTTAGCTGCGAGCCGGCGACGATGACTCTTCAAGGGTCTCGCTTCGAGCTTCAAGCCGGGGCTCCAGGAGCGGCGACTTATCTCCGCTTGAGCGGCGAGAGTCCGGCCCAGCTGGGCGAGGAGGCGCCGCTCTCAGCTGCCCGAGTTCAGGTCCCCGACCACGAAGGGGAGGCAACTCTGGTCTCGGGCAACCTGGTCCAGCAGACTCAGGACGGCGGTATCGCTCACGGCTCCTTCGACCTCAAAGTCAAGGGGACCGATGGTCGAGAGTTTCAGGTGGTCGGCTCCTATACGGCGAACCAGGACAGCGTCGCCGCGACCTCCCCTTCTCCCAGGCCGTAGGAATCAACCGCAGGCGCCAGAAAGGTAGCTGAATGAACCTGACCCGTAAGTCCTGCTTTGCCCTGGCCTTCCCCCTCCTACTTGGAGGCTGCTCCGGCGGAGGCGACGCTCCCGCGACCTCAACGCCCCAACCCGCCGCCACGGCAACTCCTGCCGCTACCGCGAGCGCCACCGCCAGCGCGGCCCCGACATCTACCCCTAGCGCCGACCTGACTCCGGGCACGAGACTCTCCCCTCTTGGCGGGAAGCCGTTGAGCGAAGCCGAGAAGGAATACAACAACCGGAAACTCGAGGCCAAAGATATGGGCCTGGCTGGGAACCACGCCGCCGCGATCCCGGCTCTCGAAGAGCTGTTAGCCAAAAACCCCCAGGACGTCGAAGTGCTCTTCTACCTGGTCCGCAGCTACGGTTCGATGGAAGAGGCTCCAAACAAGAAGTCGAAAGCCTACAGCTATGCCGAGGAGATCCTCAAGATCGGTCCCAGTTCACGGGAAGCGGAAAAAGCCCGCTCCTACATCAACACGGCCAACCTGGAGCTGCCCGAAAACTTCCCCTACAAAGTCGATACCATGGTCAGCATGGGGAACTGGGTCTTCAACCCTGGCGACAGCTTCAAAACCACAGCCGAGCTCCCGTTCCATTCGAGCATAGGCGCTCGTTTCGGGCCTTCGGATCAGACCGTCCTGTGGGAAACCGAAGCCTCACCGGCAACCGCCGTGGGGATAGAGAAGCTTCCCAAGGGCACCGAAGTGAAAGTTCTTTCCAGCAAAGACTTCATGTATAGCCTATCCTCCTGGCGCAAGCCCCTCAAGGTCGTCAAGGACCAGTACGACAAAACGATGTTCGACGTGACCGCGATGTATGTCGAAGTCGCCTCCGAAGGCCCCCTCAAAGGCAAGAAAGGCTGGATCGTCAACCACGTCGACCGCTACCTGGCCACGGACGGCGACGGCTGGGGCGCCTGGATCTCGAACCGGCTCAAGGTGCCCCGCGAAGCCGATCTGGCAACCCCAACGCCGTAAGGTCTAGGGCCGGTCGAAATCGACCAGGAAGATGTCTCGGTAACCTGCGACCCCCGGAGCGCTCGGCGCGATGGGGGTCGCGCTGTGCCAGGTGGTCCCCTCGAACATCACGGTGTCCAGCGACTCGTGCTGAAGCCAGGCGAAGCTTAACTTCTTCTCCGAATCGTAGGCCCGAAACTCTCCCCCTTCGATGCCCTCTCGAGCCATGAAGTGTTGGAAAGTGAACCGCTCGGAGTCGCGGTGGATCCCCTCCGGCGTGGGCAAGCCAGGCTGCTCGCCTCTAGCGACGATACGTACCTGATGCACACCCACCATGGTGTCCCCGACCCACAGAGTGGGGTCGCAGGCTGCGGCGTTAGCAAAATCCTGTCGGATAAGAGCCTGAAGCAAGGGGCCGTCGGCAATCTCTGGTGCCAGTGGAGCGAAGGTTCTCAGCACTCCTCCGTTCACCGGGTTGTCCTCGGTAGTCTGGAAAATCGAGTTGCCCGAAAGTTCGTTCAGCGCGAACTCCCCGCTCTCACCGGGCCGGATAAGATACCGGCTGTAGGCGCGGAATCGGTAGGTGCCGCCGTCTCCCATGTGCTGGTCGCTCACCAGATCGGCGAAGCTGCTCAGCACTTCCGGCAGTTGCTCCAGCGCCGCTTCGTCAAGGAGCCCTCGATAGGTGGCCGCAGGGAACTGGCCATAGCCTTGACTGGCCAGGGAGGCGTGTGCCTTTTTGAGGACTTCCTCTGGCCTGCTGTCCGAAGCGCCGTTCATCGATAGACTCCTTTGATCTGTTCGCCCCCCGCGCTCTTCAGCAAAAGGGCGCGTTGTTCTGCCGTAGCGTCCGAGCCAAAGAGCGTCGACTCCCACCACGCCGTCGATAAGCCTTCGACCGCACGAAGCGTGGGGGCCAGCCCCAGTCCGATGTTCGCAAACGCCATATGCTCGACCCCGTCGAGCACGACCAGATTTCTGTCCGAAGGCGGCAGATGGTCGTACACGGCGGCTCGAGCGTGGTAGTCGCCTTCCCCGTGGAGCGGACCGTCCTTGGTTCCGGTCACCACCAGAGTCGGCATCCCGACGGAGCCCAGAACTCGAGGGCTGAACAGGACGCCAGGCGGCTGAGGGCTGATAATCATGCAGGAGCGGGCCTCGCTCACGGCCTGTTCCAGGGACGGGAGAACCGGCACGGTCGCCAAGCCCTGGGCGGCCATCACCGTGTAGGTACCAAAAGAGTGGCCCGCCAGCCCCAGAGGAAGCGTTCCGATCCGCTCTTGCAGATGGGAGTAAACCAGCAGCACATCGCGGGGCCGGGCGGCCAGTTCGTCCTTGTCGCCAACTCTCAGGGCGACCTGGCGGTTGCGCTCTTCCCGATGTTGGCCCGGCAAACTCTTAAGAACATCGAGGTTGCTGCCGACATGTTCGATCACGGCGGTGGCCAGGCCACGCTCGGCCCACGCCCTGCCCAGGTAGGCGTAGCCGGAGCGTTCGCCGCCAAACCCCACGGAGAAGAGAATCCAGGCCCGGATGGTGCCCTCGGGAAGCCATAGGCGAACCGGGACGGCTCGTTCCGAGTCTGGATGCTTGAGATCGAGATCGACACTGGTCTGCATGGAGGCGACTCTTAGCAGCAAGAAGGTTGGGTCCCTCCCCCGGCTCGGCCTCGCGGGTGAGTTTTCTAAAGAAAACTTCTCTTCCACCAAGGGTTTGACTTTCTGACCCCAAATGGAGGGGGGTCGGAACCTCCACCGAGAAAAAAAACTACGGATGGTGTCTATAACCGGGTATTCCAGTAGACCGGTGTGGGCGGGCGGCTTTGCGAAGCCTCCCGGGGGTCAAGACGATCGAGAAAGGATCATACGATGATGAAGATCCAGGCCGGTGAGTACGAATGTGTGCAGTGCAAGAAGCTGACTATCATTCCGCGCACCAAGAAGTCCGAGGAGCCCCTCACCTGTTGCGGCGTCGAGATGGTGCCCAAGCAGAAGGTGAAATTCACCGAACCGCCGGCTCCCAAGGCTGAAGCCGCCACAGCGGCAGCGACGAAAACTCGCACCGCCAGCGCGACGCGCACGAAGAAGGCCGCCGCCAAGCGCACCAAAAAGGTCGAGGTCGTGGTGGAGGAGATCACTCTCCCTCTCACCCCGGGCAACTACATGTGCCCGACTTGCGGTATCACCAAGGTGCTCAACGTCACGGACAATCGCGACAAATGGCTGCGTTGCCCTGACTGCTTCGTGAAGATGCTGCCAAGCTAAAGACTTTGCCTAATTTAAAGAGAAAAGACCGGCGGGCAACCGCCGGTCTTTTTCTTTCCCTGCCGTCTCCGCCTTGTGGCAGAGCGGTTTAGAAGTGAGCCGCCAGGTAGAACTCCATCATGGCGCGCCAGGTGGGCCAGTCGTGCCCGATGTCGTAGCCCCAGACGTCCAGGTTGTGCGGGATACCTTTATAGTCGAGCATCAGCGAGAGAGCCCGCGAGGCGTCCGGGCTCTCGTAAGGACCTTGTCCGGTGAGGATATGGATGTGCTGCTTGCGCTGCAGCATCGGCAAGAAATAGTCGTCGCCCAGGTTGGGGAGATACTCGGCGGGATTGTTGAAGTAGATGTTCTCGTCGTGATAGCCGTGCGAGTCGTAGTACTTGCGGATGTCATAGACGCCGCTCATGGCGATGGTGCCGTCGAAAATGTCCGGTCGCTTGAGCAGCTGATTCATGGCGTGGAAGGCGCCCAGCGAGGCGCCTGCGGTGATGATCCCGGTACGGCTGTTACAGGAGTTCCAGATGTATGGAGCCACTTCATCGGCCACGTACTCGTTGTACTGCATCTGGCGGAGCGCCTTGTACTTGGGGTGAACCTTCTTGTTGAGCCAGGACTCGGAGTTGATCGAGTTGATGGAGAAGACTTTGACCTTGCCCTCTTCGATGGCATCGCCAATAGAACGGATCAGCATGAACCGCTCGTACTCTAGATAGTCGGCCGCCGCCGTGGGGAACAGCAGAAGCGGAAATCCGAAGTGGCCGTAACTCACGATCTCCATGTCTTTGTGCAGACTGGGGCTGTACCACTTCTCGATATGTTTTCTCATCGATCCTCCGTAAAACTTTGTCCGCCGCCGGTTCTTGCCTGGTCGCTCCTCCCCCTCTCAAGACTCCGATAGGGTCGCCACCACGGGGCAGTGGTCGGACCCCCTCACCTGGTGATGAATCCGGCAGCTCAGGCGGGGGGCCAGAGCCTCGCTGGCCAGAAAGCTATCGATCCTCCAACCTCGATTCTGCTCCCGGTCGTCATCAAAGAAGGCCCACCAGGTGTAGTGCCCTGGCTCGTCCGGATGATCGCGGCGAAAAACGTCGACCCACGGCCCCTCGAGAAAGCGGCGAAGCCAGGCACGTTCGGGGGGCAGGAAGCCCGCTTCTCCGGCCGCTCCTTCGACGCTATGAACATCGAGCGGGTAGGGAGCGATATTCAGGTCTCCGGCCAGCAGGGCCGGCTTTCCCCGGCGCTCGAGATTAGCAAGGAAACGTTCCATCGCCTGGCAGAACTCTAACTTGTAGGGGATCCGACGCCCGCCCGACCCGCTGTTGGGGAAATAGGCCGTCACGTAGAACAGTTCGGGAAGTTCGAGCGTAAGCACCCGGCCTTCCAGATCGAACTCGGGCAGACCCAGCCCGGCCACGTGCCAGAGTCCCTCGGGCAGGCGGTCCTCTCGCAGGAACATTCCCACCCCGCTATAGCCAGGCCTGGCGGCACAGTGCCATAAGGTGCGGTATCCAGGGGGGCGAAGGATCTCTTCGGGAAGGGCTTCGGGCCGACTCTTGACCTCTTGTACGGCCAGGATGTCGGGAGCCTCGGAGTGCAGAAACTGGGACAGCCCGTTTCCCCAGGCAGCGCGGATTCCGTTGACGTTCCAGGTGGCGATCTTCATGCCGGCAAGCTATCGCCGAGCGGGCGAGGATTCCTGGAACCTCTAACAGAAGGGCGGGTTGCATCCCCCCTGGAGCCCAAGACTCCGTCCCATCCCCCGTAGGAGAGATTAAGAAGAGATGAGCCAAACCCCCACCGCCGAAGCCACCCTGCCCCGCTGGGATCTCAGCGACCTTTACCAGGGCACCGACGACCCCAAGATCACCGCCGACCTCGACACTCTCGACGCGCAGGCCGGTGAGTTCCAGAGTCGCTACGAGGGTCGCCTGATCGAAGGGAAAGTCTCCTCGAGCGAACTGCTGGAAGCTCTCACCACCTATGAGGCGATGTCGCGGCTGGCGGCTCGCATCGGCTCGTTCTCTTCCTTGCTCTACAGCACCGACACCACCGACCCGGCCCGGGGCGCTCTGCTGCAGAAGGTCCGTGAGCGCAGTAGCCGCACCTCGACCAAGATGATCTTCTTCGGCCTGGAACTGGGCAAGGTCCCCGATGACCATTTCGCCGGCTACATGGCGGCCGCCGAACTGGCCCCCTTCCATCACTTCCTGGAAGTGCAGCGCGAGAGCGCCAAGCATCACCTTTCTCAGGCCGAGGAAACCGTGCTGGAAGAGACCGCCAACAGCCGCGGACGCGCCTTCCGGCGCCTTTCCACCGAGGTGATCTCGCGCATGAAGTTCCGGCTTGAAGTGGACGGCGAGATCAAGGAGATGAGCCAGGCCGAGCTGCTGGCCTACAACTATCACCCCAATCGAGAGCTACGGGAGAAGGCCAGCCTTAGCCTGGCCGAGACGCTAAAGGACAACGCTCCCACGCTGACCTTCATCATGAACACCCTGCTGGCGGAAAAGGACGTCATGGACCGCCTTCGCGGCTACGCTACGCCCGAATCTTCTCGCCACCTGGACAATGAACTGCCCGACGCCGCCGTCGACACCATGGTCGAGGTCGTCGTGAAGAACTTCCCCATCGTCGCCGACTACTACAAACTCAAAGGGCAGCTGCTGGGGATCGACGGACTGAAGCACTTTGACCGCTACGCTCCGCTGAAGAAAGGCGAGGAAGTGATCGCCTACGAGAAGGCCTGCGAGATCGTTCTCGAAGCCTACAAAGCGTTCTCTCCCAAATTGCACGAGCTGGCTCTGCCGTTCTTCGAGAACGGCTGGATCGACGTTCCCGTGGCCGAAGGGAAGCGCGGCGGCGCCTTCTGTGCCGGCGTCAGCCCCGATCACCACCCCTACATCTTGCTCAACTACACCAACAAGCCGCGCGATGTGATGACCCTGGCTCACGAACTGGGCCACGGTGTTCACGACCGGTTGGCCAGCAAGCAGCACGCCCTGGACTACCACCCGGTGCTTCCGCTGGCGGAAACCGCAAGCACCTTTGGGGAGATGTTGACTTTCGAGAAGCTGTTCTCTCAGCTCGACAACGACGGAGAGCGCCTGGCCTTGCAGTGCGAGAAGCTCGAGGACACCTTCGCCACCGTCTTCCGGCAGATCTCGATGTACCGTTTCGAACGAGCCATGCACAAAGCGCGCCGTGAAGAAGGCGAGCTGACCACCGAACGCTACAACGAACTCTGGCAGGAGTGCATGGGCGAAATGTTCGGCGACGCTCTCGAGTTGGGAGAGCCCCATGCCTGGACCTGGCTGTACATTCCTCACATTGTGCAGACGCCATTTTATGTATACGCTTATGCCTTCGGCGAGCTGCTGGTGATGGCGCTCTATGCTCGGTACAAAGCCGAGGGAGAGCCTTTCATCGCCCGCTATTTCGAGCTGCTGGCGGCCGGCGGAAGCAAGGCGCCTCAGGCCATCCTCGGCGAACTGGGCATCGATATCACCGACGCCTCGTTCTGGCAGGGGGGCTGCGACGTGATCGCCAGCAACCTCGAGCGCGCGAAAGAGCTGGCCCGGTCTGTCGGGACGCCCGGCTAAGACGACCCAAACCGACGAGAAGGATATCGAATCGGGCCCAGCCGATCGCCTCCGGACCGCGCCGCCTTGCGGCGTGGACCGGAGGCAGGGTTAGCCCGCCATGAGGAGAAGCCCGCACACCTTATGACGCTTGCGCCAGACCAACTTGATCTCGCCCGGGAGCGAATCGGACGTCTGTTCCGTTACCTCTCGGAACTCCAGAAACTGAAAACGCCGCCCAAGGTGCAGTTGACAGGCTACCCCTGGAAACTGTCGTGGAACGAGGTCCCGCTTGGTCTGGACACCGCCGACCGGGGCGAGGTGTTGCCCCCTACCGAAGACGGTGAGATCCTCGGCGACGATTTCATCCTGAAGGTGCGCCGGCCCGAAACACCGGGCGAGAACCCCGAAGGCGAGAAGCTTTTCGACCACTTCCTGGAGCTGTGGTCCACCATCGAGCGTGAGTCGGAAAAAGTCGAGCTGGTCCTGGGAGACGGGCTGGTCCTGTTCAACGGTCCCAGCGGCACCGTTCATCATCCGCTTTTCCTGGTCAATCTGACCCTGGAGTTCGACGCGGAGACGCCCGAGTTCGTGGTCCGCGAGACCGACCGTGAACCTTATCTCTACACCCCCCTGATGCGCTTCTGCGGGGTCGAGGAGTCCGAGATCTCCTGGGCCCGCAACGAACTGGCGGCGGCGGCGTGCCACCCGCTGGGCGGCCCCGAGACCACCGAGTTCTTTGCTCGTCTGGCGGAGAAGCTGTTCCCCAGCGGCACCTTCGTGCCCCAGCCCGATGGCAGCGAAAAACCGAACAAGACCCTGCGTCTGCTGCGTTCGCCGCTGCTCTACCTGGGCAATCGAAATCTTGGTTTTGCTCAGGCGATCGAGGCCTATATCGACGCTATCCCCAGGCTGGAAGAGTTCCCTTCCGCTCTGCTCCGAGTGGTTGGTATCGATGTCCCCAAGCGCGAGGTCGCCGACGGTACCTTCGATCTGCTGATGACCATGCCCAGCAACCCCGAGCAAGAGCGCGTGGCCAAACGGCTGGAAGAATCCTCCTCCGTGCTGGTGCAGGGCCCGCCCGGGACGGGTAAGACGCACACCATCGCCAACCTGATCGGCCACCTGCTGGCTCAGGGCAAAAGCGTGCTGGTGACCTCGCACGCCACCAAAGCGCTTCGCGTGGTTCGCGACATGGTGATCCCGGAACTGCGCCCGCTGTGCGTGTCCGTGCTCGAACAGGAGCAAGAGAGCCGCAAGCAGCTGGAGGCCGCCGTCAAAGGCATCGTGGCTCGTTTCACCACCTCGGATGCTGCCGAGTTGGAAAACCTGGCCACCACCTATCAGGAGCGCCGCAAAGACCTCGAGAAGAAGCTGGGAGAGACCCAGGACCAGCTGATTGCCGCCCGCCGCGGCGAATTCGTGCCTATCCAGGTGGGCGACGAGGGTACCCACCCCGCTCGCGCCGCCAAAATGGTCGCCAAACAGCTGACCGACCACGGCTGGATTCCCGGCGACGTAGTCCCCGGCGCGGCTCTGCCGCTCAGCGAGGACGAAGTGGTCGAGATGTACGGGCTCAATCGTGAGATCCCGCTCGACCTGGAGAGCGACCTTTCGCGCCCCCTGCCGGCCCTGGACAAAATCATGACCGATGGCGACTTCCGCGCCCTGGTCCAACGGAATCAAGAGCTGACCGACGCCAGCCTGGACCGCGGGGGCGACCTGTGGACCCGGGACGGACAGACCTCGGACGAGCTGGATCGCCTGCTCGAAGCCGCCGAACGGATCTCGGCCACCATCGCCGACGAGTCGCGCGGCTGGGTCATCGAATGCCTGCGCGTCGGTCGCCTGGGCGGCACTCATCGCGAGCCCTGGGACCAGCTGGCCGGCTTCCTGGAGTCGACCTCTTCCGAGATCGCCCGCCATCAGGGGATCATCCTCGAGACCGGCGCGGCCGTGGAAAGCGATCTGCCCACCCAGCACCTCATGCGGGTTGGGCACGAGATCCTGGCCCACCTGAGAGCTAAGAAGAACATCAACATGCTGACGTTCATCCGGCACTCGGACTGGAAGCCGTTCATTTACGAAACCCGGGTCAGCGGTCGGGTGCCGGAGTCGCCCGAGGACATCCAGGCTATCCTGTCGGTCCTCGAGATCCGCAATCTGCGTGAAGCGCTGCGGGTGCGCTGGGAAAACCAGATGACCACCAAGGGCGCCGAACCGTTCTCGGAGCTGGGCGACCAGCCTGAGAACATCGCCCTGCGCTACGTCGGACCGATGCGCGACGCGCTGAACTGGAACGACACCGTCTATGCCGAGTTCGTCAAGTTCACCGGCGAGCACGGCATGAACTGGCAGACTCTGCTCGATCGGGTCCCCCAGGACCCCTCCCTCTACGGAGAGTTCCATCGCTTCCGCAAAGCGCTCGACGAGCCTTTCAAGACCGCCGTCCGAGCCCGCCGGCAGCGACTGGAGCTAGGCCGGGTCGACGAGCGGTTCAGTGAACAGGAGCGCTATCTGGCCTCGTTTGGCGCCGGAGTCGAGAACGACACCGGCGGCATTATCGAGAAACTGCGCCAGGCCACCGGCCGCCGCTCGACCGATGAGTACTCGCGCGCTTACAACTGGCTGTCCCAGCTCTACGCTCTGGCCGAGCCGGTCAAGCGTCGCAACGAGCTAGTCTCGCGACTGCGCGCTGCCGCCCCCGAATGGGCCGACGCCATCGCCGGACACAAGGCGCCTCACGACGCGGCCAAACCGCCCGGCGAGGTAGTGGAAGCCTGGAACATCAAGCAGTGGTCGCAGGAGCTTCAGCGCCGCCAGAAGGTCGATTTCGATCGGCTGCAGCACGAGACCAACCGCCTGCGCGGCCAGGTCCGTTCCGCGACCGCCAACTACGTCGAAAACCGCACCTGGGCCAGCCAGCTGCGCCGCACCGGCGTGCGACAGCAGCAGGCGCTGGTCGGCTGGCTGGACCTGATGCGAAAGATCGGTACCGGTAAAGGCAAGCGGGCCCCCCATCTCAAGGCGATGGCGCGCGAAAAGCTATCAGAGTGCCGCGACGCCGTTCCCGTCTGGATCATGCCGCTCTCCCGCCTGGCCGAAAGCTACCATCCGGGCGAGTCGATGTTCGACGTGGTCATCCTCGACGAAGCTTCGCAGTGCGAAATCACCGGACTACTGGCCTTCGCTCTGGGTCGCGAGACCCTGGTCGTGGGAGACCACGAGCAGGTCTCGCCGGAAGCCGTGGGCTTGTCGTTCCAGGCCGTAGAGGCGCTGATCGAAGAGTTCCTCGACGGCGTGCCCAACAAGGAGCTTTACGACGGGCGCACGTCCGTCTACGACCTGGCGCGGCAAAGCTTCTCTGGCTCGATCCGTCTGCTGGAGCACTTCCGCTGCGTCGATGAGATCATCGCCTTCTCGAACTCGCTCTGCTATCAGGGCGAGATCCAGCCGCTGCGCGAATCGTCCCGCCTGCCGATCAAGCCTCCAACCGCGGTGGTCCGGGTCGAGAACGGGACCAGCAACAAAAAGGTCAACATGAAAGAGGCGGAGATGATCGCCGCTCTGATCATGTCCTGCTGCGAGCAGCCCGAGTACGAAGAAGCTTCCTTCGGTGTCATCTCGCTGGTCGGCGAAGAGCAAGCGCTGGCTGTCGACAAAGTGATCATGAAGCACATGGACCTGACCGACTACCAGGCCCGCCGTCTGGTCTGCGGTAACGCCGCCCAGTTCCAGGGCGACGAGCGTGACGTGATCTTCCTCTCCCTGGTCGAAGACTGCCCTGCGGGCGAGCAGCTTGCTCTGCGCACGGCCGAAGCGTTCGTCAAGCGGTTCAACGTAGCCGCCTCCCGCGCCAAGGACCAGATGTGGGTAGTGCACTCGCTCGACCCCGAGAACGACCTGAAAGAGGGCGACCTTCGCCGCGACCTGATCGAGCACTGCTTGGACCCCGCTCGCACCATCGCCAAGCTGGCCGAGAGCGTGGTCGAAGAGCGCTCGATCGTCGCCGACGATCCCGAGTACCGCTACCAGTTCCGCATCCGTCGGGGTTTGGAAAAGGCCGGCTATCGCGTGGTCACCGACGTCGAAGTCGGCAACTACCACCTCGATCTGGTTGTCGAAGGCAAGGGCGGGCGTGTCGCTATCACCTGTGATGGCGCCAACGAACATCCGCCCGAGCGCCTGGCGCGCTCACTCGAGCGCGAAGCCGTCCTCGAGCGACTGGGCTGGCGCTTCCTGCGGGCCCGTGCCTCGACCTACTACCTCGATCCCGACAAGACGGTCGAGTGGGTTCTCGAGCGCCTGGAAGAAATGGAGCTCGAGCCGCCGGAGAAAGGCTCGGCGTCCGATGGCGAAAGCCACGGTCAAGAGCTTCTGAACCGGGTGCTGACCCGGGCTCACGAGATTCTGACCGAGTGGTACGGCGACCGCCCCGGCGAAGTCGTCGAAGCCGTCGAGAAGGGCGATTCCGAGGACGAAGACGGCGAAGGAGCCGCCGCGACGCCCGCACTGGGCAAACCGGGAGCCCCCAAAAAAGCCTCCTCGATCGCGGCCCGCCTGGAAAAACGGATCAAGAAGATCCGGTCGCTATCGCCCAACGCCGAACCGGCCGAAGAGGAAGAAGAAGAGTCCGCCGACGCCTCTGCTTCCGAGGACGCTTCGGCCAAGAAGCCGCTGGGTCGCCTGAAAAGCCGCTCCCGCCTGGGTGCCGGAAGCGGAGGGCGCCTCTCTGGCTGGAGAAATCTGCTGCCGCTGCAGAAAGACGGCGAAGGCGAGAATAAAGAAGAGGAGGAGTAGTCGTTCGGCTCTCCCCCATCAAAAGACGAAAGCCGAGAGGAGACTCTCGGCTTTCTTCGTTTTCAGGGCAGCGGCTCCGCGTCGGGAGGAATCTCGACCTCCCTGCCCGAGGCCTCCTCTTCCTGGCCGTCCTGAACCGGCGCGGGCTCGGCCGCTGGAGGAACCGGAGGTTCGAGCAACGCCTTGATCTCTCGCCAAACCTCGGGGGGAACATCGCCCGCATAGCGGCTGACCCTGGGATGACCCTCGGCCGTCGCCGCAAAGCGCTGGTAACGGTCCAGGTCGGTGAACAGTTCGTCTTGCTGCTCGACCAGGCTCAGCGTCTGTCCTTTCAGGTAGACAGCGAGACCCCAATCCCAGCCCTCTAACTCGTCCAGGCGCTGGCGCACCGGCAAGGAGCGCTCGAGAATTTCGGACAACTGCTCCTTACGCTCGCGCCCTCCAGGGTGGGTGCGCAGCCAGGCCAATCCTCCCCCACCGCGCCGCTGAGACTCGGCCTCCAGGAGCTCCTGAACGCGAAGATAGGCTGCGGGGTCGTACCCGGCCGCGTAGGCGGCCATCATGCCGTCGCGGTCGGCTTCGAGTTCAAACCCCCGGGAGTACCCGCGACCCATGATCGTTGCGATCAGGTTCGTTCCCAGGCTGGCCAGCGGAACTCCGGTAGCCACCGTCACCAGCAGGCCCACCACCCCGGTCTGCCGAGACGCGAGATACTGCTGACGCCCGTGGCGGCGCTCGGAGTGGGACAGTTCGTGACCGAGCACGGCGGCCAGTTCGTCGTCCGAGCGCAATCCGTCCAGGAGACCACGGGTCACGTAAATTGGCCCGGTGGGCGCCGCGTAGGCGTTGACCGTAGGGCTGTCGAGCAGTTCGAAACGGTAGCCCTGATCGGGAAACCGATTCCGCTGCAATAAGCGCTGGCCCACCCTTCGGACACGTTCCAGTTCGGCCCCCTCGGCAGAGAGCGCGTAGGTACTCTCGACCTGGGCTGCCACCATGTCTCCCAGCCCGCGGTCCAGGTCGTCGTAGAGCGAGTCGCGACTGCTGCGCGGATAGCACAGTCCGCAAGCTGCGAAGCCGTAAAGCTCGGCGCGAGAAGCCGATTCGACCGGTTCGTAGTGGGCCCTGGCAGAAAGATGGCTGGCGCTGGCTCGATGGTACAGACCCTCCGGATGGGCCAGCACTGGCTCGGCCGCGATGCCCGCTTGCTCGAGCGACTGGGAAAGCACCTGAGCCCTGGGTCCCCCTCCGACCGACTCTCCTAGAACCAGCGCCCTGTCCCGACCGGTCTCGAGATCAAAAAGGCGGCCCTCGACCCGATCGCGGTCGAGCGGTCGAAGCACCAGCACGTGACGAGCGCTGAAGTAGCTGTTAGCCCAGGAAGAGGAGAGGAGCCGTTCGGGATAGCGCAGCAGCAACAAACGCTGGTCATAGGCCTGAAGTCGAAAAGGTCGAGTCGCCGTCAGCGCTTTCCAATCCGTACTCAGGCCGCCTGGTCGACTCTCATCCGGCGGAAGAACGAACCGTTCCTGACGGTCCGCTCGCCATTCGCCCCTATCGTCTACCACCAGCACGTAAACCAACGGCGTCCCTGCGGGCTGGGGCCGGGTCTGGGCCGGCAGCGGCATCGCGAAGCCGCAAAGGAGCATCAGGGCCGCGAGTCGCCTGCGCGCTCTCCCGGCCCGGAATCTCACATCGTCTCCAGAAATTCGGCCAGAAGCCTTCGTCCGGTCTGCACCCGAAAGCGCAGCTCCGGGAGCTGAGGACCGCACAGCGACAGGCGCTGCTCTTTCGACAGCAGTTCTAAGTCACGAGCCAGGCTTCGTACGGCGATCAGACCCACCGAGGCGGCCGAACCTTTCAGGGTGTGAAAAGCTCGGACCGCCTGCGGCACGTCTCCGGTAGCGCAAGCCTGAGTCGCCTGGGCTAGCCAGTGATCGGTCGAGTCCGAGAACGCCTGCAGCAACTCGCCACCGAACTCTCGATCTCCATCGAGCAGTTCGTCGAGAAAGTCCCGATCTAGCGGCGAGAGGCTCATTCGGTTAACCCGGTGCGTTGCCGGCTTTGAGATCGAACGAGATCACGACCTCGTCGCGGATCAGGTCGTCGGGCTTGCCGGGGTAGATGATGGAGAAGTCTTTCCGGTTGATAGCAAACTCGGCCTTGGCGGTCAGGCTACCAGCGCTCTCGGTGATCTGAGCGGGGAAATTGATCGACTTCTTGACGCCGTGCAGTTCCAGGTCGCCGGTCACCAGATAGCCGTCGTCGGTTTTCGTGATGGCGGTGCTTTTGAAAGTGCTGGTGGGATACTTGGCCACGTCAAAGAAATCGGGACTGACCAGATGACCGGTCAGCTTCTCATCGTCGGAGTAGGTGCTCGCCATGTCGATAGTCACATCGATGGTCGCTTTGCTCAGGTCGCCATCGGGCGGAACCACGACCCCGCCGGTGACCTTGCGGAAACCGCCGTCGTGAGAACCGGTGACCTTCGAGCCCTTGAACTTGACCTCGGTCCCTTCAGCGAAGGCAAGTCCCGGTCCAGCCGCAGCGGGCGTTCCCGACACGGCAGGCGTGGCCGAAGCGACGACGCCAGGTGTCCCGGTGGCCGACATAGCCGGGGTGCCGCTGGCCTGGGCCACGGGCGTACCGCCAGGCGCGGGGGTGTTGACCCCCGCTTTGGGCACGTTGTCGGCCGGATTGGGGGCACAGCCGGCCAGCCCGCAGAGGGCGGCCGTCAGTAGCACGGAGGCAAAAAAGTTTCCTTTATTCATAACCTGTATCTCCTAACATAAAGCGTAATAACGGCTTGAAACCGTCGCTTTCCGCTCGCAAGGGCAAAAACCTCCGCCGAGCGGGGTCGCGGCCCCTCAAGGGAGCGAAGCGTCCTTCCCGAACGTCCCGTCGATGGTTGATGAAGTCTTCAAGAACCTGGTGGACCAGTTCAGCGACCCGTTCACGTGCCTGCGCGAACTGGTGCAGAACGCTATGGACGCCGGCACCGAAAGTATCGAGATCCGCACGCGATATCTGTCTGACCCTGGCGGGGTGATGCTGGAAATCCGAGACTTTGGCGGCGGGATGACCCGCGACATCATCGACACCAAGTTGACCCGACTGTTCGCCTCGGACAAAGAGAACGACCTGACCAAAATCGGAAAGTTCGGCATCGGCTTCGTATCGGTCTTTTCGCTGAAACCTGAACTGGTGATCGTGGATACCGGGCGAGACGGCGAATTCTGGAGAATCGCCTTTGACGGCGGCACGGACTTTGCCCTATTCACCTTGCATGAGCCGCTGGAAGGCACCTCGGTCCGACTCTATAAACTCCTGCCCGAAGACGAACTCGACCCCTTCGTACAGCGCGCCGAAGCCACCTTACGCCAGTGGTGCCGCCACTCTGCTACCACCATCAGCTTCAACGGAACCCCCATCAACGCCGACCTTGTGGTAGAGAGCGCGGTCCGGGTCGATGTCCGCACTCCCCTGGGCCGTTTCAGCCTTGGGGTCAGCGTCGAGCAGCCCGCCTCGTTCGGACTGTATAACTCTGGCCTGACCCTGATGGAGGGGACTCAGGACGCGACGCCCGGGATAACCTACAAGATCCTCTCGAATCACCTCGAACACACCCTGACCCGCGACGCGGTCATCAAAGACGACAACTACGGAAAAGTGATGGCCACCCTGGAAGGGCTGATCAAGGACGACATGCTGACGGCGGTCGCCAGCGCGCTGCGCGCCCCCGCCCGGCGAGAGACCGTGGCCGCCCAGGCGCGCTCCTACCTCTCCTGGCGTCTGAGCAAGCCCACCGCGTCGGACAAGAAGACGGCCCTTTTTACGGACGTGCTGGGACACCCGGTCAGCTATAAAGATCTGGCGGACTGCGCGAAAGCCGAAGAGCGTCTGTTCGTTTCCCTTTCGCCGGAACAGCTCAGCGAGCGAGCCGTCCGGGAAGGGATCCCGGTCCTCCCTTTCGAGGTTGGCTCGGCGTCGGCCAGCCTGTGCGAGCGGCTTTTCGGGGTGCCCGTGGTCCGGCTCGAAGAGAACCTCGCGGTGAGCCAACCGGTCGCCCGCCCTCCGGGATTTGGGGCCCTCGAAGGGACCCTGAAATCGCTGCTGCGAGAAGGCCGTCTGACCGTCCTGTCGGTCGTGCCGGTGCGCTACCCGGACTCTCCCAGGGACCCGGAGTCGCTCCCCTGCCTCTTTGCCCTGGGCTCGGATCGTCTGGTGCGCCGTTACCGCAAGGGGTTCTGGGCTACCAAATACCTGCTTCCTCAACAGCTTTTGCTCGACGTCGACCATCCGCTGGTGCGTAAAGCGCTGACCCGGCTCGACGACCCGGGCTCGAGCCGGACCGTCGCCTACGCCCTTTGCAAATCCGCCTTGCTTTCCGATGGGCTCGACCCCGCCACCGAAAACCGCCTGCTGAGCACCCTCCTGGAGCGTCCATGACCGCTGTGACCAATCCTTTCAACGACTTTGTCTTCGTCAACGCAACCCCCTCGGACCGGGGTAGCTTCACCCTGGCGCTCGACAAAGCGCTGGATAAGCTGGAAAAGTTCCAGCTTCCCGACCCCTCCTTCTTCCTGCTGCAGTGGATTCAGGCCCTGGTCGCCAGCGGAGCGCAACGGATCGATATCAGCATGGACGGGAACCGAATCCTCGGGCAGTTCGATCTGCGCCTCGTTTTTGACGGTCCGGGCTACACCGCCAAGGAGCTACAAGGACTGTACGATCACGTCTTCCTTTCGGGCCGCGACCGAAGCCAGGACCGCTTGCGCGAACTGGCCCTCGGCTGGCTCTCGGCCTCTTCCCTCGACCCCACCTACCTGGCCATCACCTGCCATGGATGGGCCCGAGTTCGTGACAAGTCCAAAGGGGGAGGCGGAAAGACGGCCGAGGTGACCTCGCAGATCTCCGAAGGCCCGAACAGCCCCGTTCACCTGCTGGTGGTGACCGGACGCGGCTCCTATGACTTCGCCCAGATGCTGAGCAGCGGCTGCAGCGACGTGCCCGCCGTGCTCACCCTTAACGGCACCCAGATCAGTCACCCTACGGTCCCCACCGGCGTGCCCTGGCCCAACCGGCCTTTCGAAAACGGCCCGAGCAAAGGTATGATGGGAGCCACCTACGGGACCGATTCGGTCTCGCAGATCGCTTTCTTGCGCTACGGCGTGAATTTTGTCAGCCGCAGCGAGCCCCAGCTTCAGCCCTCGATCATCGTTCGGGTTAGCGATTCGACCCTGTCCAAGAATGTCTCCCAAACCGACGTGGTACGTGACGAAGCCTACGAAGAGTTCTTGGGCCGTTTGAGGTCGGAGATGAAGGCGATGGGACTGTCCCTGACGGGGAAGAGGATCCCTTCGTATCAGCGCGACTCGCTGAACCGCTACCTGCAGTCCTACATCGCCAGCCATCTGGACATTCGCGCGCTCGAAGATCCTCACCGCCTGGCCTTGCTAGGTGAAGACTATCGCAGCCTGTTAGAGTACCCGGTCTTCGGGAGCAACAAGGGGGTCTACCGCTCCCTGACCGACCTGCACGCGATCTACCGCAAGCAGGGCAGCCTGGTCTACTGCCTCGACCCTCAGGCAAGAGCGGTCGCCTGGGCCGGGGTGCTGCTGGTACTGAGCCCGGAAGAGGTGGGAGTGCTGCGTAAGTTCTTCCCCAACCTGATTGGCCTGTCGCTCGAGACCGTCAAGGCTCAGAGCCGCATGGGCCGAGCCACCGTAGGACCCGACCTGGCCGGCAACGCGCCAACCCTGGCCCGCCACGAGTTTTTCTGCAGCTCTCGTCAGTATGAAGTGAGCGTCCCCGATGCTTATCCTACCGGGGTCGCCGTTCTGCAGCCTCGGGGGACCCATTTCGGCACGGCTCTCCCCGGACTCAAGCTGACGCTCTGCGTCGAATTCCTGGACACCTTGCCGCCCAACCACACCGAAGTCGTGCAGCTCGAAGCGGCCCTGCTCAGCCATCTCCCCCGGCTGATGGACTTGCTGATCAGCCGCATCACCTCGACTCGCAGCGATACCTCGTTTAGTCGCTCTCGCGCAGCCGAACTGCTCTGTGAACTCCTGAACTTCGAGCTCGCGCGAACTCGTGGTGCCGAGGACAAGAAGAATCTCGTGGCCCGTTTCCGCAACGTTCCGCTGTTGGGTCTCGAGGACGGACGACTGGTCAGCCTGTTCGACCTCGCGGCGTTCTTGAAGCTGGTTCCCAGGGTCTATGTCGGGGGCGCTTTCCTCGACGGGGTGGAATCCGGCGCTCTCGATCCGATGCCCGAAGCGAGCAAGCTGATGCATCGGCTCTTCCCGGCGCAAAGCCTGGTGCCGACCTCGACCATTCGTGAGCGTCTGCTCGAAGACGGCGGACTTCGCTTCGAACTCCGCCGCCAGACCGTTATGCGAGGCCTGGCCACCAGCGGCGACCCCAAGCGTGCCCTGGAGCAGTTCGCCAGCGAGGCGGCCCAGGAAGCCGTAGAGCTCGCCCGAATCGAAGAAGAGTACCGCCAGGCGCTGGAAGGACCGGTCCTTTTCGTGAAGCCGGACGAGGAGCGCCTCGCGGAACTGGCCGCCCAGGAGGTCGACTCGGATTTCCCGCTCCTCGACCTTTCGGCCCTTCCGGCCCTGGGGGAGACGGCCGCCCCGGGGCAGGCGCTGCCGGCGGCAGAAGCCGCGGCGGCAGGGGTCTCTCTGCCGTCTCTCGAGTCCGACATCGAACTCTGTCGACATCTCGACCCCGACCTGTTCCCACCCCGAGATAGCCTGCATATCGAGCGGCGAGAATCCCACTTCTCTCTTCACCTTGCGACCTGCCAGCCCGGTCAGGGGAAGCTCTTCCTGATGTGTGGCGAGGAGGTTCAGTCGCGCGCCGTGGCCCAGCCGATCCGAGGGTTCGTTCGAGTGAGCCCTGGCTCGGTGGGGTTCGAGGTGCTGCTACGCGAGGGTTTGGAGCAGCTGACCGTGCGAGCGGTCCACGCCTTCGCCGAAGGCCCGCCCACGGCTCGCGAGCGCCGGGCTCTGCGCAACTGGCTGCTCCACCTCTCCTGTGGGGACATCGAACGCCTGGCTGCGTCGGAGCACCGCCCTCACGATCTGTTCGATCTGGCCGTGGTCCCGTCGTTGGGCGGGAAGATGTTATCCTGGCGCACGCTCAAGGAGCAAGCTCTGAGGGTGGGAGAAACCGTGATCTGTTTCGGGCGTCCCGACCTGGCCCCTTGCCCTCAGCGCGAGGTGATCTTGATGCAGGCGCCTCTCACCCCCGAGTTGTTGCGGGCGCTGGGGTTCCCGGCCCAACGGGAGCATCGGGGCGAGACGGCGGAAAATACTTTCGACGACCTCTACCGCAGCACCCGACGCGACCTGGCCTCAGTGCTCTCGGGTCAGTCAACTCCGCTGCTGCAAACCAACATGGTCGAACAGATGGCCGGCGACAGCTCGCTGTGGAAGCGCTGGCGCTCCGGCTTTCTAACCTGGGATCGCGAGCAGTCGGTGATCGTCATGAACCCCGGCCATAAGGTCGGTAAGCGGCTGGCCCAGCGCTACTCGAGCGACCCGTCCTGGTCGCGTATCTTCGCCTCGGCGCTGTTTTCGACCATCAACCGAGGGCTGGAAGAGGTCGAAGATCGGCACGAGCGGGTCTTCCTGGAGTCGCTGCTCGACACCCTGGATTAGGCCGGACCAAGCCCGCTCGCTGGCTCGAAGGCTGCGAAAGAGACTTAGACTTAGACTTAGACCTGAGCCTGGGCCGACTCGGTCGGTGCGTCTAAAGGAACGACTTTGCAGAAGGCTACGGTGTGCTGCTCGACGCTCTCGACCTCGAAGCGGAAGCCGTCGTATTCGACCGTTTCGCCCACGGCGGGCACCTTATGGAAGAGATCCAGAAGCAGTCCTCCGACCGTTTCTGCCTCGTCCTGGGTGGGGGCGATCTCGCGTCCCAGCACCTCTTCGAGATCGAGGACGGAGACCTGACCGCTGACCCTCCAGCCGCCCTCGTCCAACGGTTCGACCAGAGCGACCTCTTCCTGGTCGAACTCGTCGTGAATCTCTCCGAAGAGTTCTTCGAGAAGGTCTTCGGCCGTGATGATTCCCGCGGTGCCGCCACGGTCTTCCACCACCACCGCCAGATGAGCGTTGGCCAGTCGAAGCCGTTCGAGCCCCTCGTCGAGAGGTAGCGATTCGGGCATAAACTCGACCGGGTGGGCAATTTCGGAAACCTGCACCTCGCCGTCGCCCCGTCGCAGCGCGGCGAACAGGTCTTTGACGTGTAGCACACCCACGATATGGTCCCGATCGCCTTCATAGACCGGGTAGCGGCTGTACTGCTCGCTTCGGACCAGGTCGATGCCGTCCTTGACCGTGGCCGTGTGGGGCAGCCCCACCACCTGAGTCCGAGGGACCATGACCAGGCGAAGAGCACGCTCTCCGAAGTCCATGACCCTTTCCAGCATCTGGTGCTGCTCGGGCGGCAGGAGGCCTTCATCCCGGCTCTCGTCCATGACCAGCCGGAGTTCGTCGGGAGAGTAGACGGTGGCGAGGTCCGGAGAAACCGGCAGCCCGAGCAGGCGAAGCAGAACCGAACCGAGCCAGTTCAAAACGAAGCCCAGCGGAGCTAGCAGAAACCCACTGATCCGCATCGGCCACCACAGAGCGCGGGCGGTCGGGATCGGGTAGAGCAGGGCCAGGCTCTTGGGGATCATCTCGCCGGCTACGATGTGCCAAAAGGTCAGAAAGAGCAGAGCGACAGCGGTCGCCGTCGAGTGCGCCACGACGGTGGCCATCCCGCCGAAAACCTCGAGATGCGGCGCCAACCACTGGGCCAGTCCGTGCTCGCCGTACATACCGAGCCCCAAAGAGGCCAGGGTGATCCCCATCTGGGCCACCGCGATGTAGCGGTCCTGGGCCATACTGTCGGTGACCACGTGAAGATAGCGTTTGGCGTTGAGATCGCCAGCGGCCGCCTGCTGCTCGAGCTTGATCTTGGGCAGAGAGATGACCGCGAACTCGGCCGCCACGTAGAAGCCGTTGAGAATCAGAAGTACCGTGATGACGGCAAACAACACCAGAAGTTCAGACACGTTCAATCCTCACTCGCGCCACTCGCTTGCCCTGGATCTGGGTCACCGTGAATCGAGCGCCCGAGAACTCGACCGACTCGCCCTCTTTGGCCGGTCGCCCCAGCAGATGCATCACCAGTCCGCCAACGGTGTTGGCGGGGACCTCGTCCATCGGCCATCCGGTCTCCTCGGTCAGGCGGTCCAGCAGAAGGTTGCCTCGGACCAGCAGCGATTTCTCGCTTTTCTCCAGCACCCGTCCCTGACGCGGGCCGAACTCGTCCTGCATCTCTCCGACGACCTCCTGCAGGACATCTTCCATGGTCAAGATGCCGGCGGTGCCGCCAAACTCGTCGAGCAGCACCATCAGATGCACTCGCTCCTTTCGCATCCGGTCGAACAGGCGGTCGACCGCCAGCGACGAGGGAGCGTAGGCCGCCGGGCGGATCAGACTGCGCAACTCCTGCAGGGTTCCCTCGGCCATCATGGTGGTGACGTCCTTGAGATGGATGTAACCTTCTACCGTGTCGGCATCGCCCTGCACCACCGGGAAACGGGTGTGTCCACTCGACTCCATCAACTGCAGATTGTCAGCAAGCGTGGCGTTGGCGTCCAGGAACACCACTTTCATCCGCGGCACCATGATGTCGAGAGCCACGTGGTTGCCGAAGCGGAAAACCCGGCTCAGCAAGGTGCGCTCGCCCGCATCCAGAGCGACGCCGCTGTTGTCGTGACTGACCAGTTGCTGAAGCTCTTCGGGAGAGTGGACGTGGCGATGGCCCGCCGTGGGGACTTTGAACAGCCCCAGGATCCAGTTTCCGGTTCCGTTGAGAACTTTGATCGACCAGCCGAAGATAAACAGCGAGAAAAGCATGGGGTAGGTCAGCGCCAGAGCGATCCGCTCGGGGAAGCGCAGGGCGATCGCCTTGGGCAGCAACTCTCCCAGCACCACGTGGAACACCGTCATCAAGATCAGCACCATGGTGGCGGTCAGCGACGCCGAGGTGACCGCGTCGAGCCCGCCCATTTTGTCGACCAGCGGTTGAAAGTGGCGTGCAAGCTGCTTCTGACCGTAGGCGCCCAGCACCAGGGAGGACACCGTGATACCGACCTGGCATGCCGCGACATAGCGGTCCAGGCAGTGGGCGTCTTTAAGGTGAGGCAGCAGCTTCTGGGCTGTGGCGTGGCCCTCTTCGGCCAGCGCCTGGATCCGTACGACCTTGACCGCTACCGAAGCGAACTCGGCCGCGACGTAAAGCGCCGTCATAGCGACCAGCAGCAAAATGATGACGATATCGAATAACAATGGGTCTCCAAAACGCCGGCGAGGTAGCCTTTCCGGCGTCCGGAGCGTTCTTAGCCTATCGTTTTCCCCCTGCCGGAATGCGCCAACCCTTAAGAACATCATCCTGGCGCCGCGTCCCACGGCCTGCCGATGGAAAAAGCCGCCCCGAAGGGAGCGGCCCTATGGCGATACTATGGTCTCGGTCGCGTCAGTGCGCGTGACCGTCACAGCTTCCGTGAGGACAGGGACAATCCATGTCTCCGTTCTCGTGGGCCTGGCGGCAGGCGTCGCTGCAAAAGCCGGAATCGTTGACCGCCTGGCAGTCGCAGGGCTCGTGTGCGCAAGTTGTCTGGCTCATAAAGGCTCCTTTCCAAAGGGCAGTTCGTCCCTTCCACATTAAGCGGATCAGAGCACTCTGTCCCGCTCCCGGCGGCCCTCCCCCTCCCCTCCTAAGGGAGACACCCCTCGAGCACCAAAGGTCCGTCCAGCGCTTTGCGAACCAGCTCCCCCAACTCACCGACGCTGAACGGTTTCCGCAACAAAGCCGAGAAACGAGGACCGCAGCCTTCCCCCGGAACCGGTCGGTCGGTCAGCAGAATGGCCGGTCCGCGCAAGTGAGGCTTGAGCTGATCCAGGAGCAGAACTCCCGTGGTATCGGGGAAGAGAGCATCGAGGATGACCAGGTCGATCTCGCCCGAATAGGCTCTGGCCTGTTCTCTGGCGCAGGTCGGACCGCCCGCTTCCAGCACTCGAAAGCCTCGGCTGGAGAGCATCCGATCGATCAAGCGGCTGATACCGCCCTCTTTGCAGATACAGAGCACCGTCCTGGGTCGGGGCGGTGGCGACGTCATAGGGCCCAAGACGGCCCGGCCGGGAGCCGCCGAAAGCAGCCCTTCCAACGATAGGGAGAGCGAGCGCTGCATGCGGTCTCGCAGGGCGTCGCCCTCATAGTAGGTTCGTTGCACTTCCCTGAGAAAGTGCAGCGTCGCGGCGTCGAGGATGGGCTGAGCACCGTAGTGGTCACGCACCTGGGAGAGAAGAAGGGGATGGGAGATCTCGGCTTCCATAAAGCACCTTTCCGTCGGCTAAACGACGTATTGTCCATCCGGTTCGTCGTCTCTTCTGGACCCGCGACGATACCTTCGGGAACTACCATCGTTATCGGCCCATCGCGGCCGTGGGCAAGGGGGGAGGTAAGAAGAAACCACCCTCCTGAGAGAGCCGTCTCAAAAGCGTGGTTTCCATCCGGAACATCCGTCAGGGAAGGGTTCAGCCGATGCAGCGCACCGTGTCGCGGGCGATCAGAAGCTCTTCATCGGTCATGATGACAAAGGCCTGCAGAGTCGATTCTTCGGTCGAGATCCTCCAGCCCAGCGCACCTTCGGGGCGCTTCTCGTTGGCGGCCGCATCGAGATGCAGGCCGAAGGCCTCCAACCCCCGACAGATCTGAGCTCTCACCGCGGGCGAGTTCTCGCCGATACCGCCGGCGAAGCAGATCGCCTGGGCGCCTCCCAGTGATGCCAGGTAGGCTCCGATGTACTTGCGCACTCGAGTACAGAAGATATCGACCGCTAGCGTCGCCCGACGGTCCCCGGTGGCGTCGCGCTCGGCCAGCAGATCGCGCATGTCGCCGGTCAGGCCCGAAATGCCAAGCAGTCCGGAGTTGCGGTTCAGGAAGGTGTCCGCCTCGCCCACCGTATAGCCTTCGACCTCGCATAGGTGCTCGACCAGGGACGGGTCGATATCGCCGCAGCGGGTGCCCATGACCAGGCCTTCGAGCGGGGTCATCCCCATGCTGGTGTCCAGCGATTTCCCCTCTCCGATGGCGCAGGCCGAGCAGCCGTTGCCCAGGTGCAAGCTCACGATGCGAACCTCGTCTTTGGGCGTTTCGGTCAGCTTGCGGAAACGGTAGGCGACGTACCGGTGCGAGGTGCCGTGGAAGCCGTAGCGACGGATCCCGTGACGGCGGTAGAGCTGATAAGGTACCGCATAGAGGTAGCTTTCGGCGGGCATGGTGCTATGGAACGCGGTGTCGAAGACCACGACCTGGGGCATCCCCGTGCCCATCAGTCGACGCACCGCGTCGATCCCTTTGAGGTTGGCCGGGTTGTGGAGAGGAGCCAGGTTGATGCAGTCGCGGATCCCGTCCTCGACGTCCGGGGTGACCAGGATGGAGGCCTGGAAACGTTCTCCTCCATGGACCACGCGGTGTCCCACGGCGTGGACATCAGCCATGCTGTGGATCCCGGCGATCCCGGCGCCTTCGGAGATCACCCAGCCGATGATCGCCTCGATCGCCTCTTTGTGGTCGCGCAGCGGCTTGGACTCGCGCAGAGCCACCCGCTCGTCGACCTTGAAGGTCAGTTGCGACTTGCCGCCCAGTCGCTCGATGATTCCGCTGGCCAGGCGTCGGTCGGTGTCGGACTCGATCCGCTCGAGGTCGGTGTCGATCACCTGAAACTTGACGCTCGACGAGCCACAGTTCAAAACAAGGACGTTCATTTTAAGGGGTGCCCTCCTGGCACAGGATCAAGCGGACGGCATCGAAACGCCATTCCGCACGGTTGAGGACGTCATCGCATTCGACTCGGAACCGCTCCAGGTTCTCGAAGGCGCTGGCGTAGAGAAGGTCGGCCGCGCTGCCCGGTTCGTCGGTGAGGTGCAGATGCTGCAGACGGGCTTTTTCGGCGTCGAAGAAGGCGTAGGCTTTGCGCCGCGCCTCGCCCAGCAGCTTTTCGGTGACGCTGGCCAGGGTGGCGTGCGCTTTCTCCAAAAGCTGAGGACGAAGATCCACGGTGCGGGCCAGCAGCGTCTCGACCACGTCCGAGCCCAGTCGCTCCAACGTCTCCGGGATCTCCCCTCCCCCGGGCAGCGAACCGCCGACGGCGATCGCCCCCGCCATATCGCCCGTCATAATCAGCGCCTGAGCCGGCATGAAGCGGTCGATACCCAGATGAACCGGGGCGTCGGCCTCCCAAAGTAACAGGAACTGAAACGCGATGGTCGTTCGAGGTGCCCCGCGCCAGCGCGCCGCGGTCGCTCGTCCGACGCCCTCGTCGAGAATCAGGTCCAGGGTGCCCTGGACCAATCTGTGCTCGAAGTGCAAAAACTCCAGGTCGTCCCGTTTGTTGGCGGTGGAGCGGTCGAAGGTCACCGAGCAGCCGTCCGGGGGCATCCCTGGCAAAGCGTCCACGAACATCATATCGCCCGGCTTGATGACAAACGTCTCGGCTTCGCCGCGAGGCTCCATCATCACGCCCAGCGAGTCGAGCAGGTCGACGAGTTCGGCCTCTAACAAGGTCGCCATCTGCTCCTGCTCGGCTCGGGCCTGGTCGCGCAGCGCCAGCGCCTCGTCCTCGCGGAACGACATGCGGTCGACCAGCGGGTCGATGGCGGCCTCGGCCTCCGCCTGCTGCTCGGCGACTTTGCTTCGCACTCCGTCGAGCCATCCGGCGAAGCCGTCCACCTCGCCCTTGTGTTCCCACTCGCCCAGCGCGTCGGCAAAGGCGTCATAGGCGCGCTGCCCCTCGGTCAAGGGACGCCGGAAAGCGTCGAGACCGCTGTCGAGCCAGGCGAATCTTACCGCCATGGCCGCGTCGCCCCGAGGCAAAGGCACGTGAACTTCGACCAGATGGGTCTGGCCGATCCGGTCCAGGCGGCCGATCCGCTGCTCTAACCGGTCAGGATGAGCCGGCAGGTCGAGCAGCAGCAGGTGATGAGCTATCTGGAAGTTGCGCCCTTCTCCACCGATCTCCGAGCAGATCAGGACGTCCGCGCCCTCGCCTTCCGCCGGATTGAGATTGGTGCGGTTGAACCAGGCGGCCTGGCGGTCGCGCTCGAGCAGCGACATGGTCTCGTCGAAGCGAGCGACGGCAAGTTTGCTGCGCTTCTGCAGTACTTTGGCCCAGCGCGCCACGGCTTCGGGCGACTCGACCATGACCAGCACTTTCTCGCCCTGTCCGGCCAGCTTTTTGAGTTGCTCGACCACGAACTTCTCCAGCGTCTGCTCCCCCTCCAGGCGGTGGGGTACGACTCGACGCCCCGGGAACAGCCCGTGCAGTCGACGACGGCGGTTGCGCAACAGACTGCGCCCCAGACCGTGCCGGTCGACCAGGCGCTCCAAAAGCTCTTCATAATCCGAACGTGCGGCCAACTCCAGCAGGTCGTCGTCATCGGGGTAGAGACGGGAGAGGCGCTCGACCACGCTCGCGCTGGGGGCGCCGGCTTCGGCATCGCGAGCGAGTTCGGCCACTTCGAGCCAGCGGTTCCCGCTTTCGACCAGGCTCGCCTGGTCGGGATAGCGCAAAGGATCGAGCAGGTGGAGAAGGCCGAACAGCCGGTCCTGCCCGCCTAAAGAGGGCGTGGCCGAGAGCAGCAGCACGGCGCGACTTCGCTCGGCCAGAATCTTCAGCACCTCGTCGCCCGCGTAGTGATGAGCCTCGTCGACGATCAGCAGTTCGCGGGAGAAATCGGCGGGCAGAAACTCCAGGTCGTCGGCGGCCAGCAAGACATCCTCGGGAAGATCGTCCATCTCATCGGGGTCGAACAGGGTCAACGGTCGGGCGAAGCGGCGGTAAAACTCCGCCAGCCATTGGCCCACCAGAGGGCGGGGCGCCACCACCGCCAGCGAACTGACGCGTCCAAGAGCCGCCATGCGGACGGCGATGAGTCCGGCCTCCACCGTCTTCCCCAACCCGACTTCGTCGGCCAGCAAAGCGCGAGGACGCCACATCCTGGCCACCCGCTCGGTGACGTAAAGCTGGTGCGGCAACATCTCGACCCTGGCCGAACCCAGACCGCGATGGGGCTGGGCGCGACCCAGCGCCTTGAGCTTGTGAGCCCGCAGTCGACGGGCGAAGTCGGCGGGCGAACCAGGACGACCCAGAGCCAGTTCAGCGAACGGATCGGGTTGGGCCAGATCGTAGTCCAGGTCGGCTTCGAGCAGGGCGACTCCGGCCTGGCTCAGGTAGACCAGCAGATCGTCCTTTTCCCGCACCTCGGCCACCACGTGGTCGCCTCCTTGACTGTCGGTGACTCGGTCGCCGGGCTTGGCTCGAAAACGTACCAGCGCCTCGGTGTCCTGGCTGTAAGTGCGCCCTTCCTGGGCTTTGGGGAAGAGAACATGGAAGCGGCGTCCGCTCTCTTCCCCGACAAGGCCGAGTCCTAGATGAGGCTCGGCGGGGGCGAAAACGCGTTGACCGCGGCGAAAGGTGGTAGCAATCATGTCCGGCGCGGCTTCCCAAGCGGGTGGGCAGGATCCTTTTCTCCCGGGCGGAAGCCTGCCGCCATGAAAATCGATGCCATGCTGTGCGATTACGCTACCGTCCGAGAAGGTCTACTGCACGTCCTGGGGGGCGGTATCAATCGCCTGTGGCGCGAAGAGTACCCCGCTCCGCTGGGGGTTACTCTGGCCTTGCTGTTCGAGGTGCACCCGACCGAGATGAACTCCGAACACACCCTGTCCGTGATCATGATCGACGAGGACGGCCAGGAGATCGGTCACGTCACCGCCGACTTCCAGATCGCCTCCGACCCGGCCAAAGGGCGCCCCGGAGAGAACTTGATTCTACCTCTGGTGGTGCCGCTTCAGCAGGTAATTCTGCCCGAGTACGGCGCTTACTCGGTCGAGATCCTGATCGACGGCCAGCACAAGCGTTCGCTGGGCGTGCTGGCGGCTGCTCCAAAGGATGGCGATCGACGCCAGAAGGGGCGCACCGGCGGCGGCTTCCAGGAATGACCTCGGCGCGAGTTCCGGGACCCCCCCTGAACTTGCGTGGGCGACTGGCGGCCTGGCCGCGCTCTGTTCCCTTTGCCCTGAGCGTCTGCGCATTTCTGCTCTTTTCTCCGTTCTTTCTGGCGGGCAAAGTCTTCGTACCGGCCGACTTCCTGAATTTCATCCTTCCCTGGCGAGTTTCCGGTGGACCGGGCGTTCATAACCTCGAACAGTTCGACACGGCCGCCCTGTTCTTTCCACTGAGCTCGTTTATCAACGAGCGCCTTAAAGTCGGGGACCTCCCGCTCTGGGACCCCAGCGTCTTCTGTGGCTACCCCCTGGTCGCGTGCGGCTATGGAGTTCTCTTCTACCCCCCCAGGTTGCTGGCCCACTACTTGCTGACTCCGGAAATCGCCGTCACGCTGCTGCTGTTCTTTCACACCGTCGGGTCGGGGCTGGGCATGTACGGCTGGCTTCGACAGAAGAGCCTGACCCCCCGAGGTGCGGGAGTCGGCGCCCTGTGCTGGATGCTCAACAGCATGAGCGCCTCCTGGCTAGAGTTGGATCTCAGCCTGATGGCGTTCTACCTGCCTCTCATGCTGTGGTCCTTCGACCGCAGCCAGTGGGGGCTACTGGCCATCGCCGGTGGCCTGTGCATCAACGCCGGCCACGCCCAGATGGCCTTCTACGCGGGTTGGATCGTAGCGGCCTACGCCCTCTATCGCATAGCACTCAGCCGGCGGCCGAGCTCACTCGTCTACCTGATCTTGAGCGGGATAGGTGTGGTGATGATGTCGGCCCCGACGACCTTGCCGTTCCTGGAGCTTCTCAAGACCTCGCAACGAGCGGCTTTCAGCTGGCCAGAGCTGCAGAGACACTCGGCGTCAACGCTTAGCTTCCTGGCCACCACGCTCAATCCTGACCTGCTAGGCAACCCTAGCCGGGGCTTTATGCTTAACCGCACGGTCAGCAACTACCCCTACTGCGAATTTGCCGACTACTTCGGCTTGGTCCCACTTGCCCTGGCTCTCTACATCGCTTTTAACCCTCGGGGCGCTCGCTGCGGCGTGAGTGAAATCCGCTTCTGGAGCGGGTTGGCCGTTTCCGCGCTGCTCTTTGCCGCGACCACCCCCTTCTACCGGGCTCTGCTGGTGCTGCTACCCGTCTTGAGCAAGGCGATCCCCGGCCGTTTCGTCTTTGTCTTCCTGTTCGCCGGCTGCGTTTTGGCCGCGCATGGGTATGAAGCCTGGGAGGAGGAGATCGATTGCCGTCGTTGGGTGGCTCGCGCGGTGGCCCCGGTCAGCGTTCTGTTTAGCCTGGGTCTGACAGCCCTCGCGATTGGGCTGTCCTTCCGCGCCCCCGCGCTGGGCGAGTGGCTGGCGAGGAGCCTCGACCCGGCTCAGGTCAAGCTCCCTCCTGCCCTGCCTCCTGGACCAGAGCAGATACGGGGTTGGCTCGAAGGGCTAAACTCGGCCTATCTGTTCAACCCTCAGATATGGATGACCGTTGCCGCCGGGCCGTTGACCTGGGCCACGATCAGACGCCCTCGACCGGCCCTTCTCGGCCTGTTTGTGGCCGCCGACCTTCTTCTTTTCGCCAGTCATTACAACACAGTGGTCGACCGGAGCAGCCTGAAGCCGACCGTTCCCTCCCTCGGCTACCTGCAAGAGCAGCCCGGGCTCTTCCGGGTCGACAAGCGGGGGGCGGCGTTCTACAACACCTTGACTCCCTACGGGCTGACCCTGGTGACCGGTTACGGGTCCGTTATCCCTCAGCGATACCTGGAGACGATGGCCGCCACCCAGGGCGACCGAACGGCTCTGATGCGCTCCATCGACCTGCGGGATTTCAGCTCTCCCGTTCTGTCGGCTTTGAATCTGGCCTACGTGATGCAAGCCCCCATAGCCGGGCTACAGGGGCCGCCAGGCTGGGAAGAGGTGTACTCTGGCGAGGTCAAACTGTTCCGCAACCCTCGCGTCTTACCTCGGGCCTACGTGCGAGGTGAGGCTGTGATCGCCGCGGACTTCCAGCAGGCCCTGGCTCACTTGCGCAGCCCGAACTTCGCCCCAGAAAAAGAGGTGGTCCTGGAGAGTCCGCCCCCGGGCCCTGTTGACCCGAAAGCCAACGACGCCGTGGTGACCGTAGAGCAGTACGAACCGAATAGGGTCGTGCTCTCGACCACCCTCGAGGCGCCCGGAATACTGGTGCTGGCGGATACCTATTACCCCGGCTGGGTTTGCCAGGAGCGGGACGGGCGACGACGCGAGATCGTCCCGGCCAACGGATCCAGTCGCGGGGTCTACCTCGAGGCTGGAGAGCATCGGCTGGAGTTTCGCTTCGAGCCCGAGCCCTTTTACCGAGGCGTCAAGTTGGCCATTCTTGGCCTGCTGCTTTGCCTGGCGGCTGGTGCTGTGAGCTGGGGGCGGGGTCGGGGACGGCCGTAATAATGTACTCGACGATGCCGGGCGCCCCCAACGGGACCGGCTGCTGAAGCAGTTCGTCTCGCGCGGCCGCTGATATAGCGGGACGTAGCCAGGGCCAGTTGGGATAGTGCCGGAAGGCGACTTTGTAGAAGAACTCCAGCGCCGCTGGAGGCAGATAGCGCTCGAACGACGAGTTCAGCGCGGCCCCGCCTATCCCCTGACAGTCGACGACGCGATAGCCAGACTTGCGCAGAAGAGACGACCAGGTGTCATGGTCGTAAAGGTGATGGTGCTGAAAAAATCCATCGATGGCGCCAGCCAGCGCCATCCCTAGTCGGGTGCTCCGCGACTCGACCGCCCGGACCATCCGCAGAGTGCGAGTCCAGCCGAAGGCCGGAACCAGGAGAAGCAAACGCCCGTCCGGTTTCAGGCAGGCGCGAATGTTGGTCAACGCTCCATGGATGTCCGGAACGTGCTCCATCGAGCAGTTGCCGATCACAAAGTCGTAGGACCCCTCCGGAACGGTGTTCGAGATGTCGCCCTGCATCAATTTGACGAAAACGCCCGAAGCTTTGGCCAGGGCGGTCTCGTCGGCGTCGAGATCGATACCGTGCAGCGAGTGCTTTTCGCTGCCCGGGAAAGCTCGCCAGAACGAACCGTCTCCGCAGCCCACGTCCAGGATGGTCTGAGGCTCCGAGGGGATCGCTTTGTAAAGCGGCACCATGCGCTGGGCGTGTTTGACGGCCAGTGAGGTGGGGACCTGACGGACGAATCGCGTCAGCAGTTCGGCCATGAGGGTCGAATCAAGACTCTGAGAGGCGCTCACGAAGGCTTCCTTCCTGTTCCGATCAACGCCAGCCAGCCCGGAGTTCGACCGATCGTGACCTCGCCGAGAAACTCTTCCATCAGACGGCGAAGCTTGCCCCGAGAGAACTTGGTCGGGTGGATACCCGCCCGTGAGAACCCTTTGCTCCGGGCCACCAGTTCGAGAAACGTCTTCTCGATCAGCGGCAGGGTGATCTGGCCGTAGTCCGGGGTAGAGAGCTGAACCAGCCCGCCGGGGCGAGTCACCCGGACCAGTTCCGCCAGCCAAACTTCGGGTTCGAGAACATGTTCGACGACCTCGGTAGCGAAGACAAAATCAAAACTCTGGTCGGGAAAGGGCAAACTGAGCGGTTCGCAAGCCACAAAGGTGGCTCCCGACGGTCCGAAGCGCTCCTGGCTTGTTCGGACCGCGCGCTCGTCGACATCCACGCCGGTGTAGCTATGTTGGGGGGGCAGATGGGGATAGATCTGGGAGAGGCCGCAGCCCACGTTAAGCAGCTTCAAAGGAGCCGGACCGCAAGCAGAAAGCGCATCGAGCACCGCCTGCCGAATGGGCCGATGATAGAGGCTCCAGGGGAAGCGATCGACCACCTCGAGATTCTTATGATAGTCCGTGCCAGGTTGCATGCGCCTAGGTTCGGAAGGCGCACCGCTAACCCTGCGACAGTCCGTCATACGGCCCTGGAGCGTTCCCAGCTACCAGCTCTGGAAACGGGTTCGGGACGCAAGGGGGGAAAGGGAATAGCCTTCGTTGGAAGAACCACCGGCGCATGTCAGGACAGTTCATCTTCACCATGCATCGTCTGGAAAAGACGATCGACCACAAAAAGATTCTCAAGGGGATCAACCTCTCGTTCTTCCCCGGCGCCAAAATCGGCGTTCTCGGCGCTAACGGCGCTGGTAAATCCACCGTGCTGCGCATCATGGCCGGCGAGGACACCCAGTTCGAAGGTCACGCCGAACCGGCTCAGGGAACCTCGGTCGGCTATGTGCCTCAGGAGCCCCGACTCGACGCCAGCAAGACCGTACGCGAAAACATTCGCTCTGGCGCCGTAGCGCTGGTCAAACTGCTCGACGAGTTCGACGATATCAACAACAAGCTGGGCGAAGTCGTCGACCCCGAAGAGATGGAAAAGCTACTCGACCGCATGGGCAAGGTGCAGGACGAGATCGAAACCGCCGGCGGTTGGGAGATCGACCGCTTCATCGAGATGGCCGCCCAGGCCATGCACCTGCCGCCCCTCGACGAGGGCGTCGAGCACCTTTCCGGCGGTGAAAAGCGCCGGGTCGCACTCTGTAAGGTTCTGCTCCAGAAGCCCGACCTGCTGTTGATGGACGAACCTACCAACCATCTTGACGCTGAGTCGGTCGCCTGGCTGCAAAAAGAGCTGGTCGATTACGCCGGCACGGTAGTGTTCATTACCCACGACCGCTACTTCCTGGACCAGGCTGCAGCCTGGATTCTGGAGATGGACAACGGGCACGGCTATCCCTGGAAAGGGAACTACTCGTCCTGGGTCGAGCAGAAAGAGCGCGAGCTGTCCCAGAAGGAGAAAAGCGAAAGCGCTCTACAGCGCCAGCTCAAGCGCGAGCTGAAGTGGGTTCAGATGACTTCCGGCGACAAGCGCGCGCGCAACAAAGCCCGCGTGCAGCGCTACGAAGAGCTGATGAGCAAGGCCAAGAAGGACGACGAGCGCCCCGAGAACAGCCTGGTCATCCCGCCCGGCGCCGAGCTGGGTCAGCAGGTGGTCGAGTTCGAAAACGTCACCAAGGCGTTCGACGGCCGTACCCTGGTCGAGAACCTCTCGTTCTCGCTGCCGCGCGGCGGCATCGTGGGTATCATCGGTCCTAACGGCGCCGGTAAGACCACGCTGTTCCGCATGATCACGGGCCAGGAGCAGCCCGACTCCGGCACCATCAAGATCGGCGACACGGTCGAACTGGCCTACGTGGACCAGCATCGCGAGCATCTGAAGGGCGACCGTCAGGTGTGGCAGGAGATCTCCGACGGCCTCGACGAGATCAAGCTGGGCAACAAGACGGTGTCGGCGCGAGCCTACGCCGCTCGCTTCAACTTCTCGGGCTCGGACCAGCAGAAGAAAGTCGGCGAGCTCTCTGGCGGTGAACGCAACCGCGTGCACCTGGCCAAACTGCTGCACCAGGGCGGCAACCTGCTGCTGCTCGACGAACCTTCCAACGACCTGGACGTGGCCACCCTGCGCGCCCTGGAACAAGCGCTTCTGGACTTCGCCGGTTGCGCGGTCGTGATCTCCCACGATCGCTGGTTCCTGGACCGCATCGCCACCCATATCCTGGCCTTTGAAGGCGACGGAAAGGTGACGTTCCACCACGGTAACTACACCGAGTACGAAGAGAACCGGAAAGGTCGCACCGCTGGCGTCTGATGACCGCCTGTTTATCCAATACGGACTTCGCCAGGCTGGTCGACCCTCTGGTCACCACCCTGGCGGAGAACGACATCCAGGTCTCCCTCCGCGAGGTGGTCTTGCAGATCTTGCGCTGCGCCCAGAGCTTCGTCCCGTGCGAAGCGGGTTCGGTCATGCTCAGCCACCCCTCGCAGGAGGGCGCCCTGGTGTTCGTCGCCTCGTTCGGTGCCGGAGCCGAGGACCTTATTGGAACGGTGCTGCCCCCGGACACCGGAATCGCCGGTCGGGTCTATCGCAGCGGTCAACCCGCCCTGACCAACACGCCCGCCGTCGAGTCGACCTTTTATCAGGAGATCGACAAGTTGACGCAGAACCAGACGGCCTCGCTTCTGGTCGTGCCGGTCAACGCCTTTGACCGCCCGGTCGGCGTGTTAAGCCTGCTGAATTCGGCCCGGGGCGAGTTTTTCGAAAGCGACCTGGCCTTGCTCACCGTTTTCGGAGACTATCTGACCCACAGCCTGCAACTCCTTATCGAAGCTCGCCGCGAGCGTCAGGCGGCCTTGATCGACCATCTGACGGGCCTGGGCAACGATCGGTTTCTCTACAGCTATCTGCAGGAGACCATCGAAACCGCCATGGAAAACGGCCAGGACGTCGGGCTGATTTTCCTGGACCTCGACCACTTCAAAGCCGTGGTCGATACCCACGGCCACCTGGTGGGCTCGCAGGCGCTCCGAGAGGTTGGTCATCTGATCGGCGACGCGGTCCAGGAGTTCTCTGGCGTGGCCGCGCGCTACGGCGGCGACGAGTATGTCGTGGTCATGCCCGGGGGTAAACACGACGAAGTCAAAGCGCTCGGCGAAAAGCTACGCCGGACCATCGAAGGTGCGGTCCTCACCTGCGAGGGCGAACCCGGTCAAGAACCGATCGTGCTGCGTGGCGCGGTGACGGCGTCCATCGGCGCAGCCTCGCTGCATCACCTGAAGAAGATCTGCAAAAACGCCATCGAAGTCCGCCAACTCCTGATCCGAGAGGCCGACAAGGCGATGTACGTCGCCAAAGCCAAAGGGAAGAACTGCGTCCACTGGGCGCCCGACGAGGTCGGCGACCTGCCGCCCCTCAAAAGCCGACGCTGATCGCCTACGGCTGCTCCCTAGTGCTCCGTCAAACTTAAATTCAGGGATCCTGACGGAGATCCATCGATTCTGACATTGTTATTCTTCAGTTACGTACAGCTCGGTATCCCGTCAAGCGGGACCGAGGTGCGCCTTCAGAATAACTTCCTCAGAATCGCGCCTCCCCATCATTACCCCTAAATTTAAGCTTGACAGAGCACTAGTCGGGCGTCGCGAAGTCGCCGGAGAACGTCGAAGCGACGTCTCTTTCGGTGGGGTTCTCTCGCCATTCTTTGAGTCCCCACCAGACCGCTTCGGCTCCATCTCCGGTCTCGGCAGAGAACAGATACAGCCCGCGACTAAACTTCAGGTCCTTTCGCACCGCCGCTGCCATCTTGCCGGCCTGGGCGCGCTTGGCCTTATCCGTCTTGGTCACCACCACACCAACTTCGATCCCGGCGGCGTTCAGCCACTGGTTCATCACGATGTCGTTGGGCTGGGCGCCGTGGCGAGAGTCGATCAGCTGGATCACGCCGAGCAGCGACTCGCGCTCGAGCAGGTACCGCTCCAGGTTCAACCGCCAGCGCGCCTGCTCGGTCTTGGAGACTTTAGCAAAGCCATAACCCGGCAAGTCGACCAACGCCCAGGTGTCCTGGACGAGATAGTAGTTGATAAGGCGGGTCTTACCAGGCGTGTTACTGGTGTGGGCCAGCTTTTTGCGCTTGGTAAGCTTGTTGATGAACGAGCTTTTCCCCACGTTGGAACGGCCGATCATGGCGACCTCTGGCTTTCCGCCGAGATCGGGACAGTGATCAAGGTCGGGAGCGCTGAGTAAGAACTCGACCTGGGGAGATTTATAAGGCGATGTTTTTCCGGGCACGGCGCGTCCTTCTGCCCCTGGGGGGGGCAGGCCTCTTCTCGACCGGCCGGGAGAGGCGTCCTACTCTCCCGCTGCGGCCTCGCCGCCGCCTTCGGCGCCTCCGGAATCGCCCACAATGGCTGCGGCCAGCGAAACGCCGTTCGAGGGCGCCTGCTTACTGAAGTAGCCAGGAGGTGGGGTCTGGTTAGGCGGCAAGTAGGTTCCGTTCTGATAAGCCGCCAGCGAAGCCGCCGGATTGTAGGTCTGCGGAAAACCAGAAGAGTAAGGCGTGAGCATCGGAGCAATACTCTGAGAATAGGGCGCCATCGCGTTCCCAAAGGTGTTATAGCCCGCCGCGCTAGCGCCCTCGGGATAGATGCTGTTCATCGCGGCAAAGCTCTGCTGGTAAGCGCCCAGGTCGCCACCGAAGCTCAGGTTGCCCATCGTCGAGCGGAAGTCGCCGGGAGGCGCCCAGCCCGTCCTGTATTCGACCCCGTGAGAGTCAAAGTTGTAGGCCGCGTTTCCGAAATAGAGGCCGGCTTGAGAGGTCGAGGGGAGAGGAGCCCCACCCGAGGTGTAGGGCTGCCCGATGTAGGCCGAAAACTGGCCAGCCGTGGTAACGTTCGGTCCGCCTCGGAGATTGCCGAAGGGGCCGAAGGCCGAAGGCTCCATAAGCCCGCCGAAAGCCGAAAGAGAGGAGGGGTCCTTGGGACGGATCATGGTGTTGAGCAGCCCCGACATCATCGTCAGCCCTAGCGCCGACGTTCCTCCACTGGCAATGCCAGAACCCACCGCACCCAGAGCGGGTAGTAAACCAACCGAACCGAACATAAACACCCCTTCAGCTTGCTCGCGATATCATACCCAAATCCGTTGTGAAGCTCAACGTTTTCGCGGAGGTTCGCCTGTTTCTCCCGGAGAATGCTGGAGCTATGAAGGGAAGGCAGGACGAGGCGGTCTGGCAACAGACTCGTACTCTCGAAGATCTGCGTCTACGAGCGGTCGAGATGGCCCGGTCGTCCGACAACGGACTGCGAGACGACACCAAAAAGGCGCTACGCGACCTTTCGGGGTGGCTTCTCGACCGTTCCGCTCGATTCGCGACCCTGTCGCGCAGCAAGACCAAGGTGTCGGTCACGCGACTACGCCTGTTGACTCTTCAACTCGAGAAGTTGCTCGAGCAGATCAGCCGTGGCGCCAACGGAGCCAAGCCAGAAACCCTGCTCTGCGATCGCCTCTACGACCTGCTCGAGAACCAGCAGCGACGCGACCTCTATGACGATATGATCGGCTGCCTCCGCGAACTCTCGACCCTTTCGGTCGAGCGAGGCCAGGGCCGGCAAGCCGTCCTGTACAACGATATGGCGCAGCGTCTCGAACTGCGACTAGAGTCGGGTCACATCGAACTCGACAACGAAGAACAGCGGGCCAAAGACGAGGCCCTCTACGCTGAGTTTCAGCAGAAACTGGAGTCGATGAGATCTTGATGAGTCAATACCCCTGGCGTAACACCCTCCTGACCATCGGCCTGGCGCTCGCTCTGGGCGGCGCCGTCCAGGCTCAGTTTCTCCCCCCTTCCATGCCCTCGATGCCAGGGGGGATCTCACCTCGAGCTCAGCAGATGAAGAGCGACGCCCGAGCGGTGAAATCGCCCTCGACCGTCCAGACCAACAGTGCTGGAACTGCCAGCCCATCGAAAAGCAGCACCCCTGCTCCGGCGGCCCCTTCCGCCACCTCTTCACTGCACCGCGCGGCCGCCGAAGGAAATACCGCCGAAGTCCAGGCCGACATCGCCGCCAACCCGGCCGTCCTGAAGAGGCGGGATAGCGAAGGCTTCGTCGCTCTTCATCACGCCGCTCTCGGGGGACACCTGGACACGGTTCAAGCCATTCTAGCGCAGGGCGCTGAGGTGAACGCCCGAGGCTTACGGGGAGAGACGCCGCTGTATCTTGCGGCCGCCCGAGGCAACGCCGAGGTGGTTGCCGCCCTGCTCGAAGCCGGCGCGGACCCCAACTTGACCAGCAGCGATGGCAAGAGTCCTCTGCATCGAGCCGCCTCGGAAGGCCGCCTGGCGGCTGTCAAAGCGCTCCTCAAAGGCAACGCGGACGCTTCGCTCAAAGACAAACAGGGTCGCACGGCTTTGGACCTGGCCGAGCGGTATAAGGCCGGCAACGAGGCCAACCAGGTGATCGGCGAACTTCTCAAAGCGAGATAGTCCTCGCGCCGACCACGAAAAAGAGCCCGTCAGTTCGGGCTCTTTTTTGCTCCTGATAGGGTGACGAAACGCTTCGGTCAGGTCTCGGGGTCCAGCACCAGCAAGGAGCGGCCGGTCATTTCGACCGGGATCGGAATCCCCAGCAGTTCCAGGATGGTCGGAGCGACATCGGCCAGGATCCCGCCTTCTTTGAGGGCGCTGACCGAGAACGCTCCGCCTACGATCATCGGGACCATATTGGTGGTATGGGCTGTGTGGGGCTCTCCGTTTTCCTGACGCATGACTTCGCAGTTCCCGTGGTCGGCCACGATCACGTAGCCTCCTCCCCTGGCCTCCATCGCTTCGACGATCCTCTGTAGCCCCCGATCGGTGGCCTCGCACGCCTTGATGGCTGCCTCCAACACGCCGGTATGACCAACCATATCGGGATTTGCGAAGTTGATGAGGATGAAGTCGTCCTGACCCGAAAGGATCCGCTCCACGGTCTTTTCCGTCAGTTCCGGGGCGCTCATCTCGGGCTGCAGGTCGTAAGTCGCGACCTTCGGAGAGGCGACGAGTTCTCGCGTCTCGCCGGGGTACGGCTGTTCGATTTTAGCGTTGAAAAAATAGGTGACGTGAGGATACTTCTCGGTTTCCGCCGTGTGGTACTGATGCAGTCCGGCCTGCGAGATGACCTCGGCCAGCGGCTTGTCGAGGGAGGGAACAGCGAAGGCGTAAGGCAGGTGCCAGGAAGCGTCGTACTCGGTCAGAGAGCAGTAGTTCAGCCCTTCGACCCTCCGCCCCCGGGGGAAGCTGTTCCATTCCGCGCCGCCCATCAGCGCGTAGGTCAACTCTCGGCCGCGGTCGGCTCGGAAGTTGAAAAAGATCACGCTGTCGCCGTCCGACATCTTCCCTAACGGCAATCCGTCGGGACCAAGCAGCACCGTAGGCTTGATAAATTCATCCGTTTCGCCACGAGCGTAAGCGGCCTCGACCGCAGCCAGAGCCTCGGTCGCCGTGTGCTCGGCTTTGCCATCGACCACCACATCGTAAGCTTGACTGACCCGCTCCCAGCGGTTGTCGCGATCCATGGCGTAGTAGCGACCGGTCACGCTAGCGACTCTCCCCCGTCCCGGATGAGCCTTGAGATAGTCCACGACCTCTCCGACATAGGTACGGCCGCTATCCGGCGGCACATCCCGTCCGTCCGTAAAGAGATGCAGCACGATGTCCGCGACACCGCGACGCTCGGCCATATCCAGGACCCCGAAAAGGTGCTCGAGGTCCGAGTGAACGCCGCCTCGAGAGGTCAGACCCATCACGTGTAGCCTCTTCCCCTTGGCGGCCGTGTCCATAGCCACCGTCAACGCCGCGTTGGTGTAGAACTCACCCGTTTCCATCAGATGATGGATATAGGTCAGGCTCTGCATCACGATGCGACCCGCCCCAAGATTCAAGTGCCCGACTTCCGAGTTGCCCATCTGGCCCTCCGGAAGGCCCACCTGACGCCCGCTGGCTATCAGACGGGTATGGGGCCATTCTCGCCAAAGACGATCAAAAGTCGGGGTATCGGCGCGATAGACGGCGTTGCTCTCGACCTCCGGGCCCAAACCGAAGCCGTCGAGAATGATCAGTGCGATAGGACGATATGGCATGTCAGTGAGCTTTAGAAACGCTCCCGACCAATCCTTCCCCGAGCCATCAAGCTTTTCTTCAGCTCGTCAACAGGCCAGGGCGCCGTCGCGTAGGGACGACGCGACTCTGCCTTCGAGGAGGGAGCGGCCGTAGTCCCTCAGAGAAACCTCGACGACCGAGCCGCTGAGTTCCTCATACGTGACGGAGCAGCCGTCGTAGACCAGGCAACCGTATCCGGGCTCGGAACTCAGCACCGACTGAGGCGACCCGAGTCGTGCTCTCACCGCCTGGTGGGACTCGCCCACCTGCGCTAGTACCAGATGACCAAGACGGAGAACCGACCCGCACAGGCTGTCGACCTCCCATTGCCGTACCTCGCGCTGGGGCCAGGCGGGACGGAAGCTGACCAGAAGAGGGAGGCGCCCCAGGTCGGAGGGCTCCCGGAAATAGCGGGCCCAGGCCGGATTGGCGTTGGTGGTGGCGATACCCAGCATGGCGTCGACGTCCGCGCGGGTCATCCCTAGGGCGACACCGTCGATGGTCAGGAGTTCCTGAGTGGGTAGCTTCATCTCTCTCACCTCCAAAGGATTGGCCGACGCCTACCGTCCCACTTCTATCCTATCACCCTCGGATGAGCCACCATGTGTGCTCGTTCACAAAATGGGAGCGAGGCGGGGAAAACGCAAAGAGCCCTCGTCGCAACGAGGGCTCTTTGGCGCGGGAGAGGGGCGAACCGCAGCTATACCTGCTTCAGCACGATCGTGCCGCCGGCCGGCAGTTTCAGTCCGGCGTTACCGCTGAAAGTGGCTCCGGCGTTGCCGAAGTTCTGCCCGCCGTACTTCTCGGAGTCGGTGTTGAGCACTTCTTTCCACTGCCCCTCGGGCAGCGGAACGGAGTAGCCCGATTTGTCGTCTCCGCTCATCTGAGTGACCACGATGAAACGGTCGCCGCTGGCGCCGCGACGCTCGAAGGCGGTCACCTGGTCGTCGTTGTGAGAGTAGACTCGCGAGACGTGGGCGGTCGGGTGGAAAGCGTCCGAAGATCGACGCAGGGCGATCAGGTCCTGGTGAACCCGGAAATGGCCCTGGCGCGCCTTCGAGGTTTCGGTCGCCTTTTCGGCCTCGGTTCCGTCGATCCACTTGGTGTCGGCGCCCCAGGTGCTGGTCAGACCGTGTTTGAAATCGTTGTTGGCAAGAAACTCCTCGCCCTGCCAGAGCATCGGAATACCGGGCGCCAGCAAGGTCAGCGCCGCCGACGAGCGCGCCTTGGAACGAGCGATATCCGTCATCACTCCGTCGTCGGACTTGGTGCCCGCCGCCAGACGGCCGATCCATTTACCCGAGTTCCCTACCTCGTCGTGCGAGTGGGAATAGGTCAACATCTGGCCGGTTCCGGGAACCCCACCGTGACTCTGCATCTGATGCAGCAGGCGGTCAGCCGCTCCGGGGATGCTCTTGACCGACTCGTAAATGGCGTCGCGGTAAGGAGCGGCCCAAACCGCGTCGAAACCCATCCCTTTCCGGGTCATGCCGTCCTGCTCCCGACTCCAGTCCAGCGGACTGGCCACCAGAGGATCGTTGGAGAAATCTTCGGCGACCGTGAAGACACCCGGCTTGACCAGTTCCAGACCCCGACTGATCTGACGCAGGGTCTCCATACCGGCTTGCTTCTGAGCGTTGTCGCCCGTGTTATGCAGCACCTGGGTGAAGTCGAAGCGAAGACCGTCGTAACCGAACTCGGAGAGCTGCTGGGCGGCGTTGTCGGTGAAGAAGCCTTTGACGAAGGGATCGGCGAAGTCCGGCTTGCGGCCCCAGGGGGTCTCGTGGAAGTTGCCGTCGGGCCAGCGGAAGAAGTCGCCCTGCTCGCCGCCGATGGCGTGCAAGGGGTTGTCGCCATCCGGCTTACCCGAAGTGTGGTTGTAGACCACGTCGCCGTAGACGTTCAGACCGCGCTGGTGAGCCTTGTCCACGAACCATTTCAACGCTTCGGTGCCGTCGATGCGCACCTCTTCGCCCGGTTGGTGATCCGAGTCGGCCGCCATCAGCCCTTCGGCGCGAGCCTGTTCGACCGGCATGGTGAAACCGTAGGCGTCAGCGCCGGCAAAGTAGTGGTCGTTAGTGTAGCCCCAGTCTTTCTTACCCCCGAATTCCGCGGTAGGCATCAACTCCAGAGCGGTGGCGCCCAGATCCACAACGTAGTCGAGACGCTTCTCCAGGTCTTCAAAGGTGGCGGGAAGGCCGTTGTCTGCGGCGGCGAGCAGCGAACCGACGTGGGCCTCGTAGATCACCTGCAGGGCGGGGTCGCTCTCGATGCGCGGGGTATCGAAGTAGCGAGCCTGGTACGCCTCGGTCGAGATCAGAGCGCGACGGGCCGAACCGGGGCGGGCGGAAATCGTGTTCTCCGGATCGTTGTAGGGGGTACGGGCCAGTTCCGCCTTGGAAAGCTTGCCGTCGCCGTTGCTGTCGGCCACCAGTTTGCCGTCAGCTTCGCCCTGAAACTCGTACTGTAGACCGGTCAGCGCACCAAAGTTGTGCACGACGCCGACCCATCCACCATCGCCGGTAGCCTCTTCCATGCGACGAAGCGGGATGCGGCCGTCAGCGCCGATCTCGTCAGAGACCAGATACGGCTCGAGCGAGGGGCTCTTCTGAAGCTGCCATTGGGTCAGCACGTCGAAGTCGCGTTTGTCTTTGGCGTCGGCGTTCTCGTAGGAGGTGAAAGGGGTCGGGCCCAGGCGGCTCTCGAGATCGGATTTCGAGAGCGGCTTACCTTCGCCATCCTTGAGCACCAGATACATCTGGTCGGCGCCGTGCTGTCCATCGACCGAGAAGCGGCCCATCTGGGGGTTGTCCGCGTAGTTCGGCCCACCCTTGCCAGAATCGTCGTACCAACCTGTCTCGAACCCGCCGATCGGGTCGACGAAGATGCGCTCGATACCGCGCTGCTGTCCTACCAGCTTACGGGCGAAGGGGTCGATATAGGTGGTCTCTTTCCCCTTCTCGTCCGTCTCCTTAAGAAGATAGGAGTGGCCTTCCAGGTCGGCCTTCGAACCGCCGAGGTCCACCGCCCAGTCCTGCTCAGCGCCTTCGAACGCGTCCTCGGGACGCTTCATCTCGATGTCGCGAACTTTTTCCCCATCAAGACCGTAAAGCTCTAGCGTCATCGACTGGGCCGAAGGCGACCAGGCTCGAACGGTGGCCTTGCCGTCAGCCTCTTGCAGTCCGTAGCGATGCAACTGCACGGGAGCGACCCGCTCGGTCTGCTCTTCCTGACCCTTGAGCACCACTTTGGGATCGTGCTCGGTGGTGATCAGGTAGCGCCCTTTGCCGTCGACGGCGCCCCACTGGAACTCGCTCCCTTCCCCGCCGGCAAGCTCGACCTGTCGGGAGTAGATGCCGTCGCCGGCCACCCTGTCGCCTTCTTTGCCGTCGTCGCGCATCGAGAGCGCCTTCCCCTGGTTCCACTTGGGATCGAACTCTCCCGTTTTCGGGTCGAACGACCCCTTCAAGGAAACCGAGTCAGTATCGGGCAGCGAACGTGCATCGACTTCAAAGGTAACCTTGGTTTTACCACGACTCGCGGGCGCGGCTTGAGGGGTGGAGTTGAGGGAGCTGAGGTTCATAACGGTCAGTATATCGTATAGCCCGGAAAATTACGTTAAAAGACGATGAATTCCACGACAAAAATACCCCTTTGTCGAAAGGGTAACAACCAGGGACCGGGCAGGCGACGGAGTATTGCCTCACCTTGAGATCTGAAGAGCATAGTCAACTCCGCGACCACCGCGATTTTCCGCGCCTGGCCGTCGATGCCAAGGTGCGCATCGAGGGCCTCGCTGCGGAAGGCGAACTGCATGCCCCGGCGGTCATCTCCGACCTCTCGCTGGGCGGAGCGCGGCTTTCTTCTCCCGTCGAACTGCAACTCGACCAGGAGATCCGTCTTATCCCGTTCGCCTCCGTTCCGAACGGACACCCGCTGCACAAGCCGCTGAACTTCACCGTGGTCTGGCAGTCGGCCGGCGACGGCGGGCTGGATTCGGACAACGATTGGGACTACTACGGACTTCGCCACCAGGGCTCGGTGCTAGACATTCTGGAATCGTGGGTGGGGCATCTGCTGCTCCGGCGCCACAAAAACGAAGACCTGGTGATGCAGCGACGTCAGCATCGCCGTCTTCGCTTCCCCGAAAACGCGACCCGGCCGGTGCGCGCCGTCGTGACGCACGACCAGTCGGCCTTTGACCTGACGCTTATCGACATAGGACCAGGAGGCTTACTGGCACGAGGCCAGGCCAGCGTGCCCGTGGGTGTTCATCTCGAGTTCCGCGACGGCCCCTTCCCTTCCGACCATTCCGGTGAGGTCGAGCCGCTTTCCGGCTGTGTGGTGGACAGCCACCTTTATAGCGGTACCACCTTCTACCGGGTTTCCTTCGATCCCGACAGCGAAGTTGATGAGGATCAAATTGTAGATTGGGCCTTGCGCCTCGGCGGCAGTTTCGAATAGGCCACTCTACCAGGAGATCCGATCCGTCGTCCGTAAAAGACTCGCCCCTATGAAGTACCGTTCCACCCGTGGCCTTTCGCCCGAGAAAACGTTCTCCGAAGCCGTCCTGGAAGGCCTGGCTGAAGACGGAGGGCTGCTCGTTCCCGACGCCTTGCCTGACTTTTCGTCGGAGCTCTCCGGCTGGCTGGGGCTAAGCTACGCCGAACTAGCGACCCGTGTCCTCACCCCGTTGGCCGGCGACCTGCCTCCCGAGGTGGTGGCGGAGTGTTGCCGACGCGCCTACGGTCCGCGTTACGGCGGCCCGGTAGCGCCCCTGGTGCCGTGGGGCGACCGCTTCCAACTCGAGCTGATCCACGGTCCGACCCTGGCCTTCAAAGACGTCGCGCTCCAGCTTCTGGGACAGCTGTTCGAAGTAATCCTCGAGCAGCGCGACGAGCGCCTGAACATCGTGGCGGCGACCAGCGGCGACACGGGCAGCGCTGCCATCCACGGCGTCCTGGGCTGTCCTCGAGTCAGCATCTTCGTGACCCACCCTAAAGGGCGAATCGCCGAACTCCAGCGCCTGCAGATGTCCACCGTGCCAGAGCCGAACGTCTTCAATCTGGCCGTGACCGGAACGTTCGACGACTGCCAGAGCATGGTCAAGGAGTTGGCGGGCGACCTCGATTTCAAACGCCGCTACGCGATCGGAGCGGTGAACTCGATCAACTGGGCCCGGATCGCCGCCCAGATCGTCTACTATTTCGCCGCTTATCTGCAGACCCCCGGCGCTTCTCGAGAGGTTCCCGCCGTTTTCGCGGTGCCCACTGGCAACTTCGGAAACATCCTGGCGGCCGAGTATGCTCGTCGCATGGGCTTACCGATCGCAGAACTGATCCTGGCCAGCAACGAGAACGATATCCTGCCCAACTTCTTCCGCACCGGAGTCTACCGTCGGGGTGAGGCGCGACAGACCCATTCGCCCGCCATGGACATCCAGGTCTCCAGCAATTTCGAACGCTACCTGCATCTTATGGCCGAGGGCGATTCTGCCGTTGTCAAAGAGCAGATGGACAGCTTCAGCAAGGGCGGACAGCTCGAGGTCTCTGGCGTCGCCCACCGCGGCTGGTCGGCCTTCGCCTGTTCGAACGAGAACACGCTAGCCACCGCCGTGGAAGTTCAGCGACGGTTTGGTCGCCCGATCGACCCTCACACCGCCACCGCCTGGTGGGCCCTCGAGCAGCGACGCGCCTCGCTCGACCCGGAGCTGCCTCAGATCGTGGTCTCGACGGCCCATCCGGCCAAGTTCCCGGAAGTTCTCCGGGAAGCGCTGCCGCCGGGAGCAGAAGGGCTGACCCACCCTTCTCTCGAGGCCCTACGTGGACGTCCCGAAAGACTTTTCGAAATCGACGGTCGAAGCGAGGAGCTGAAAAGCTTTGTCGCCGACCACATACCCCAGGGGGGGGTATTTTCCCAGCTTGAGGAGAAAACGCGTTAACCATGGACAGCCTGACCGCTGAAGGCGCACAAAGCGCTGAAAGTCACGCCGAGACTCTGGCCAAGGTGCTTCCCTTATTGGAGGAAGGCCGCCATGAAGAGGCGCTGCCGTTTTTCGAGCTGCACAAATCCAAATCGGACGATCCGATCTGGAGCTACCTGATGTCGCTCTCTCTGGCCTGCCTGGCCCGTGGCTCGGAGGGTCTCCCCTTGCTCGAGCAGGCCGCCCAGAGCCCCGGATTTGCCAACGCTTTCGGAGTGGCAGCCGAAGCCAACACCTTGCTCCGCACCACGGCGTTGAACCATCTGATGTTCGAAACCAGCGTCGAAGCCAACGCTCTCGAGCCGTGGATCGTGCTGCAACGCTATGCCGAAATCTTGAACCACCGAGAGTTCCAGGCCAAATCGGTCGTAGGTCGGATGAAGCTGGACCCCGAGAACCCGGAAGTCATCGAGCAGTTCCTTGCGATGTTCGAAGATGCGCCGCCGGACAAGGTGATACCGATCCTCGACGACATCGTCAACTCTCGTCCGAACGCGTGCCAACCCCGCGCTTTGCTCGGTTCGTTTCTGCAGACGCGCGGTAAAACGGCGCTGGCTATCCGCCACCTGAAAACCGCCCTGGAGTCGGACCCCAAAGCGATGGAGCCCAATCTGTACCTGGGCAAGATCTACCTGGCCCAGGCCCGCTTCGACGACGCCGAAAAAGAGCTTTCCGAGGCCATGGCCAAGGGCAAAAAGCCCACCGTGGCGCTGCTGGTCGAGGTGGCCAACTGCCAACGCGCCACCTACCGCTACGACGAGGCGCTACAGACCCTGTTCGACGCCTTCGCGCTTCATCCGCCTAGCTTCCGCCACTGGGATCAGCTGGTCGACACCGCCCAGAGTACCGGCAACACCGCCAAACTCGTCGAGGCGCTGCGCCAGGCCGCCGACAGGTTCCCTGAGGACGCTCGCCTGCGCCAGCGCTTCGCCATGGTCGCGTTCCGCCAGGGCGAACCGCTGGCCGCCCGCGACCAGCTCAAAGCCACCGGCATCTTCGAAAACCCGACCAAGGACCCCGCGCTGGCTCGCCTGGCCTCCGAAGTCGCCTCCGCGCTGGGAGAACCGGGAACGGCGCTGCATCTGCTAGAGTCGCTCTGGAAGGCGAGTCCCAACAGCCCCGAGACCAGTCGCCTCTGCGGCGACGCGCTGATCGCCGACGGCCGCCCCGCCGAAGCGGAAGCTCTGCTTCGCGAGACGGCCAAAAACAACCCCAACGATCGGGCGCTGCAAGTCTCCTGGGGCCGCGCGCTGCTGGCCATCGGCGACGCCGAAAGAGCTCACCGGGCCTTCAGCCTGGCCTCCCGTCTGGACCCCGACGACGCCGAGGCGATGGCCGAACAGGGCCGGGCGATGCTGCTTCTGGGTCTGCACGACGAAGCCCAGAACGTGCTCAAGGAGAGCGCCAAAAAAGTCGATCCGCCGCTGTCCGTGACCTTGACCGGTCTGGGCGCCGTCTACGAACGAAAAAACTTGCGCGACATCGCCCGCGACTTCTACCGCCAGGCGCTGACCCGCCAGCCCGATCGGGCCGACGCCGCCAGCGGGCTGGTGCGAACCCGAGCCGATGATGGTTCGACCACGCTGGCGCTCGACGCCCTCGAGTTGTGCTCGGGACTGCCGACCCCGTTCGCTCGCCTGCGCCTGTGGCTCAATCTCCTTCGGGCCAGCTTCTTGGAAGGAGAGCCCAACGAAGCGCGTGCTCTCAAGGACAAAGTCTACCCCGAAGTCGCCAAGCCGCTGGCGGACAACTATGTCGCCTTTTTAGAGAACTCGGAAGTCCGCACCCTGAGCAAGCTCGCCACCGACCTCGAGACCGCTGGTGAACCAGAAAAAGCCCGAGAAATATGGCGTTATGCCGTCAGCTCTCCGCTGGCCGAGCTTTCCCAGAAGGCAGCGGCCGAACTCAAGCGCCTTGACGCCTACGAGACTTCGACGCCGACCGTCTCCCCAGCGGCCTCCGGCGAACCCGAACCCGTGACTCCCGGTGCCGCTACGGGCGACGACGACCCGCTGGCTTCGCTGCTCGGTGCGACGCTGCCTGACGACGATGCCGGGGACGACCTGTTTGCCCCCGAAACGCCGCGGGCCGCCGCCGTGGCTCCCGAAGTCGACCTTTTCGCCTCGGAAACGTCGCCGGGCACGGTCGAAGAAGCTCCCCTGTTCGCCGAGAGTGGAGAGACCGCGCCCCCCGCCTCCAGCGAGGACGACGTGATCAACGCCCTCTTCGCCGTGGACACTCCGCAGACCAGGACCGAGGCTGACCCCTCCCCTCCCCTTGCCGAGACCGAAGCCGATCTCTTCGCCAGGGAAGATGCCCCCCCGGTCGACACGGAAGTCTCCTCTGAACCATCGATAGACGGGCCGGGCGACCTGTTTGCCGACATTCCGGATCCGGCACCGCTCGCACCGACCGGAGAGGAAACTCGCGCAGCCTCAGGCGACGCCCCAAGCACCGCCGCAATCGATGACGTGCTCGCCGAATTCGAGGCCCAGCCGCCGGCAGAGGAGCCGGGAGAGCTCTCCTTTGACCTGCCGCTCCCCCCGACCCCCGAGCCTACCGAAGCGGAAGCTCCTGCGGTTCCCGAAACCGACCTCGTGCCTCTGCTCGATGCGCCAACGGGCGGCGACGAGCTTCTGACGGCTGCGGGAGTCCCTCCCGAAGCCGAGCAGGCCGAGGAGGAGCCGTCGGAACAGGTCGAGGACCCTTCCATGCCCACCCTCGAAGCTCAAGATGCGCTTCCCGACGAGGTCGAGGCCGCCGTAATCCTTGACGAGCCCGTGATGGACGAGCTCGTAGCCACGGCGGAAGAGCCCTCCCCGCTCGAGACGATCGAAAGCGAGTCCCTGGCCGTCGAAGCCCTTGTCGAGCAACCGGCAGAAGCCGATCTTTTCGACCTGCCCCTTCCCACCGAGGAGCCGACGGCAATAGAAGTCGTCAGCGAGGAGGGGCCCGTACCCGCAGCCGAAGAGCCCGCCAGCGAGCCGGCGGCGGTTGAACCGCCGGTCGAAGACGAGGGCCTTACGGTCGAGCCGGTCCTGACCTCCGAACCCGAGACGGCCCCCACCTCCGAGACCGAACTCGAAACGGCTGCCGTCCCTGAGACGTTGACCGTTCCAGAGTCGTCCGGCGGCGAGCACGACCTGGGCTTGACCTTACCCTCGGAAACCCCAGAGGCGGACGCTGCGCCGACGGAAACCCCGAGAACACCTACGAACCTGAACCAAGACGTCAGAGAGGAACTGCTTCCGATACCTATGGCTGCCGACTTTTCACCGCTCACCCGCCGACAACTTCACTATCATGAGGCTCTGGCTTCCAGCGCCTCCGGTATCGTCAGCCCCGAAAGCCTGGCCCATCTGCTGCTACAGAGCGCCGTCGGCCACGAGCCGCCGGACCCCAGCAGCGAAACCGGCACGCCTTCGGTCGCCCTACTGCAGGATGCCCTGCTGCAGAGCGCCGGCGCGCTAGAGGCGGGCGAGCAGTTCCGAGGAGCAGCCCGCGTACTGCGCACCGCGCTGCTCTATCAGCCCGATTCTCCGCCCGTCCTGGAGGCGATGGCTCGCGTGCAGAGCCGTTGGGCCAACTGGCTGGCCGAGCGTCATGAGTACGCTCACGCCGTCAGTCTGCTGCGCGACTGCCTGCAGCGTCAGCCAGAACTCGCCGACGCTTCGGCTCAGCTCGAGTCTCACTATCAACGCTGGATGGAGTGGTCGGACGCCAGCGGCGACCCGGCGGCTCGCGACCTGCTGGCCGTGTATCTCGAGCAGGAGCGAGCCGCTCTGGAAGGCTTGAAGCAAGAGTGGCAGGCCCGGCGCGCTCGCGCGGCCGCCCTGGCCGCTGCTCCGGCTCCGACCCAGACCCCTCCGCCTGTGGCAGCTAGCATGCCTGCTCCGGCCGCCCCGACGCCGCCTCCAGCGGCCCAATCGGCTCCTGCTCCTGCTCCCATCGCCCCTACCCCGACGCCCGTGGCTCCCGCCCCGGCGCCCGTAGCCGAAGTACCGCCGAGCACCCCCAGCCCCGTCGTGGTAGCGCCGACTCCCGAGCCGGTGGTGGCGCCTTCGGCTCCGGCCGAAGCCGTCGAAGTCGCCCCCGCCATCCCGGAGGCCACCGCCGTGCCCGACAGCGGCGCCCCGATGTTCGACAGTAAAGAAGAAGCGCTGGAAACCCTCGACGCCGCTCCCGACGACGATTCGGTGGCCGAAGGCGTGTTCGCGATGTACGCGGACTCGATGCGCGACCTGACCGCGGTGCTCAAAGAGCGCTCGACCAGCAACCCTGACCAGCCCGCATGGCTGCTCTTGCTGGCTCGCGCCTTCCGCCGCAGCGGTTCGGAGACGATGGCTGTCATCCAGTACCAGAAGTACATCAAAGTCGCGCCCTCGCCCGAGGCGTACGAAGAGCTGGCCCAGACCTACGAAGAGCTGGGCAAGGATGACTTCGCCAAGATGACTCGCCGCAAGGCCGAGCGAGCCTGACCAACCCGCGCGGTCGCTAACCGCAAAGCCATAAAAAAAGCCCCGTCGAAATCGACGGGGCTTTTTTTACGAAGCGGGAGCGACTACATAAAGTAGAGGCGGTAGTAGTTGCCGATCATACGTCCCTGAATAAACACGATCAGGGCCGAAGCCGGAATAGCCAGCAGACCGCCGATGCCGAAGGTCATAGCGCTGACCACGCCCAGAGCCAACGAAGCGACCATCGGGAACAGCACGATCACCAGGTAGTCCACAAAGCCAACCTTGATGTCTCCGATAGCCGTGCTGAAGTCGAGGAACGAGCTGACCTGCCCGGTCATAGCGTAGCGTAGCAGCATGGCCGGCATCAAGAAGGCAAGAACCATGCTACCCAGACAGACGAGTCCGAGAGCCAGCATCGCGACCAGGGCGATGGCCCCGCCAGAGTTCTCACCGAAGGCGATAGCTCCACCGATCGTCATACCGGTGACCAGGACCATCGGGATGCCGAACAGGGCTAGAACGACCAGCGACACCATCAGACCGCTCATCCAGAGCGCCCCGAAGTTGTTGAACTCGGGAAGTTTGTCATCTTCGCCGTTGGCGGTTTGGCGGATGATGGCGAGCTGATAGCCCATCACGGCCGGCATCGGCAGCAGCAGCAGCTGACAAGCCGCCGCAATAAGGGTTTTAGCGATCCAAGAGGGATCGCTGAAAGGGAAAACGATATTTTCTTTGAGATCTAAGCGCATGGTACAGACACCTCCAATGTTTCATATATAGCACAGACGCGAAATCCCGTCCAACATAAAGCATTTCTCACGGGAGAGATGTGTTCGAGAATACAGCGCTCCCCTCTCTTACCCGAAATGCCCTAACTTACGCCGCACTCGGACCCCCAAACGAGGAATTCCCTCTCCAGGGCTCGCGTTAGGCCAGCTTGCCTCCTAAGGAGACCTTCATGACCACGATATCCTCCCCCGTATTGGGCCGTTTTCCCCTCTCCCCTCTGACCAAGGGTGGAAATCTCCCCTTCCGCCGACTCTGCCGCGATTTCGGCGCCACCGCCACCTGCTCGGAGATGGTCTACGCCCATCAACTGCTCCGCGGCAAAGGCCGCGAGCCAGCGCTGCTGCGTCGTCACGCCAGCGAAGACAACTTCGGAGTTCAACTGGCTGCCCGCAACCCCGAAGAAGCCGCCGAAGCGACCCGTATCGCCTGCGATTCCGGAGCCAAATTTGTCGACCTCAACTGCGGCTGCCCGATCTATGACACCGTAAAAAAGGGCATGGGCGCCCGGCTGCTGCAAAAGCCCGCTAAACTGGGCACCTTGCTAGCCGCGATGGTGTCAGCCAGCAGTGTCCCGGTGACCGTCAAGCTTCGCATCGGCTTCTCCGGCGACCGGATCAATATCCGCGACACCCTGAGCGCCGCCGTGGACGCGGGAGTGCAGACCGTGGTCATCCACGGCAGAACCCGCGAGCAGCGCTACTCGAAAACCGCCGACTGGCCGCTGATCGCCGAGATGGCCGAGAACTGCTCTGTCCCGGTACTGGGGAACGGCGATATCCTGATCCCGTGGGAAGCGCGCACCCGCCTGGCCGACACCAAGATCGCCGGAGCCATCATTGCCCGAGGCGCTCTGACCAAACCGTGGATCTTCAAGGAGCTGCTCGAGGACAAAGAGTGGATCCCCACGGCCCAGGAGCAGTGGGAGATTCTGCTGCGCTTCACCCGCTATTTGAAAGAGCATTTCGGAGAGGACGAACTCGGACGAAAACGTGGGCTGACGTTTCTGGCCTGGCAGTTGGATTGGTTCAACCGCTACCGTCCGCTGCCCGAGGCCGAATGGGCTGCTGCCGCTGCCGAGCATCCGCTCATGCAGACCCGTTCCCTGAGCGAGCCGAACCTCTACCTTCCCGGCAAAGACCAGGAGGCCGAACGGGACGCCCTGGCCGCCTCTCTTTGGGACAGCCCCCAGGCGGAGAGCCTGTGGGAGCGCTACCTGGAGAAGCCGGAGCCGGCTCAGCTATCCGACGGACGGTAAGTCCGGGACAGGGTGAGCATCTCCGGCTTGAAACGGTCGCGAATCCGGTGCTCCCAGAACAGACGCTGCCGCTGGCGCCCTAACGCAAGCGGCAGCGTCTCTCCGTCGACCCACTGGTAGTCCATAAAGATAAAGCCCGCCATGCCCAGCAGACGCTGAAGCCGCTCCGGAGTGAAAGAGTGGCGCACCGCGACCCCTTCGGGCTCTTTCCCCATCCGGTACAGAGCCCGGTGCGCCCCGAAGGCAAACTGAGAGGACAGCGTATTGGGCACGGACAGGAGCAGGAGGCCGCCGGGCTTGAGCATCCTTCCCATGCGGACCAGCTCTTTCCCGGCCCTCTCCTGATACTCCAGGTAGCCTAAAGAGACGACCGCGTCGAAGCTGCCTCGCGGAGCCAGACCGTCGGCGAACGGCGCGTGGATCCAGTCCACGCTCTCACAGCGCCGTCGACCTTCCTGCAGCATCCCTTCCACCAACTCTACCGCCGTGACCTGATAGCCCGTTTCGGCAAGAGCGCAGGCGAACGCGCCGGTGCCGCAGCCAACGTCGAGCACCCGGGCGCCCGGGGCCAGATGCGAGCGGACCGTATCCAACGCCGTGGCGGTCCGGACCCTCCAGATCTTCTGCCACTCGCTGGGCCGTGTGCTGCCGTAGGCCTCGGTCTGTTCCCGGACACGAAGGGAAAAATAGTCTCGGTTGAGCTGCAGTCTGCGTTCGTCACTAACCATGATCGCGAGAAGGTTTGCAAAAAGGCGGTCGATCCCTCGCAAAGCCCGACATGGGAAGTGGTCCTCGCGGTTGAGAAGCAGGAGTTTCCCGGGGCGCAAGGAGATTTCATCGCCATCGAATAATCCGCTTCATCGGTCCCGCACATGGCAATGGAAAGTCAGCAAACGACGTTCACCGACGACCAGTTGGTGGTGCAATATCTCGAAGGTCGCGTCAGCGCCTTCGAAGAGCTTTACGACCGCTATTCCCGTCGGCTCCTGGCGTTTCTGCACAACGAGGTCGGTTCGGTCTGGGCCGAAGACCTGTTGCAAGAGACATTCTCCCGCTTGCTCACCTCGTTGGACCGCTACAGCCCGAGCGGCAAGTTCTCGGCCTACGTCTACGAAATCGCCCGTAACCTGGCCCGAGACCGTCAGCGCCGTCTTTACCGCGACATGCCGATCTCGGACATGGTGGCCGGCGAAGAGGGGCACCACCCCGACCTGGTGGACCACATGGAGTATCGGTTAGAGATGGCCTGGGTGCGCAACGCTCTCAAAAACCTTTCTACCGAACAGCAAGAGGTCGTCCTCTTGCGCGAGTATGCCGGAATGTCGTTCAAAGAGATCGCCAATGTGATCGAACGTCCGATCGGAACCGTGCTGTCGCAAATGCATCGCGCCTTGAAAACTCTCCGGCACCACCTTGGCGGTCCGGAATCTGAAACTCCCTAAGGACGTCCTCTATGAACGAGCAAAGCCGCGCCATTCTGCAAGCCCTGGTCAATATGGCATGGGCCGACGGTCAAGTCTCTCCCGAAGAGAGCGGACTGATTCTCAAAGCGATGTCCGAGGCGGGCGCCCCGGCCGAAGACACCGAGGAGCTGGCCCGGCTGCTGAGCAGCGCCCCGGCGCCGGTCGACCTGAACGTGGCTGAACTCGACGAAGAAAAGCGCCTCGGAGTGATGAGGGCGCTCCTGATCATGAGCTTTATGGACGGCCACGTCTCTTTTGCCGAGTACGCCCATATCGAAGCGATGCAGCGAGAGCTGGGGATCAGCGACGAGCAGCTCGACGCCTTGCGGGCCGAAGCCGTCGCCGCAGCCGAGACTATCTCCGCCTCCTAAATCGCTCCGACCGCTCCCCCTGCAACCCTACCCGGAGTGGCGCCCCGCCGCCCACCAGGCCCCGCCGAGGCCGACCAGGTAGAGCATGCTGATCCAGGCCACCGTGTCGCCCCAGCGCTCGAATCCGGTGGTCACGTCCAGTAGCGACACCTCTTCCCGCAAGCTGCCTTCCTGGTCCGAGGGGATGGATGCGATCTGCTGCCCGTAGGGATCGATCACCACGCTGATTCCGCTAGGGGTCGAACGGATCAGGTAGCAGCGCCCTTCGACCGCCCTGAGCGTGGACAAGGCCATATGGCAGTAGGGCTCGGCGGTCCTCCCGAACCAGGCGTCGTTGGTCAGGTTCAGGAGAATCTGCGGCTTCTTCTGGGCCAGCGGGTAGTGGAACCAGGGCAGCAGATCTTCGTAGCAGATCATGATCCCCAGCCGAGCCTGGCCCAGGGTGATGATCTGGGCCTCACGCCCTGAAAGCAAACAGCTGGCCGACGGCAGAAGCTTGTAAACCCCGGGGAAGACCCCCGAACCGGGAATCGTCTCCCCGAACATCAGCAGCTTGACCTTCTCGACCGCCCCCAGCACGGCCCCGGCGCTATCAACCAGCACAGCACAGTTATAGAGCGGCGGGCGGCCCTCGATCGGGCCGACCGCTCCTGGCGCCACGTCCTCCATGGTGGTCCCGAAAAGAATGGGGACATCGTGGCCTCGCTGGATGGCAAAGAGATCGCCAGGTGCAACACCTACCTCCTGAGCCAGATTGGCCGCAGGAGCGGCTTTCGAGGGGAAGATATGGCTGACGTCGAGTGGATAGTGCCGTCTCCGCTCAGCTTCGCTCAGCGGCTCGACGACCGGCTCGGCCGCCCCCTCGGGTCGTCGCGCCAGAGTGGTCGTTGGGGTGCGCACCGCACTTTCCGGCCAGAGCACGAGGTCCAGCGACAGCCCTTTCTCGCGACACTCCGCCACCAGCGCTTCGGTCATCACCTGGTAGCGGTGGAGACCCTCGATAGCCGGCCCCTCTCCGATCCATTCGTTAGGCTGGACCAGCCCGACAGCGAACTTGGGGGCCGCGTTCAAGGCAGCCGTCATGCTCGCTCGTTCCGAAAAGTGGAAGCCCACCAGGAGGATCGGAATGATGGCAGCGAGAGCGAGCAGACCCGGATGGCGACCCCTGGCCAGAGGAGACGGCCAGAGGGTCCGTCGCTCCTCCGGAAGGTCGCCCACGATCCAGCGCGCCAGGCAAAGGTTGAAGACCACGATCGCCAGACTCAACAAGCTGACCCCCCCCAGGGAGACGATCGAGGTCAATTCTGGCCGCATGTGCTGAGTGTTGGCCAGATACCACGGGAAGATGATGGGATAGAAGAACTCCATGGCTACGAACGAGAGGGCCGACAGCAGGAGACCTCCGGCCGCGAACAGGCGTCCGGGCCGGGTGGGCGCCTTGACTCGGAGAAAGAAGCACCAGAGCATCCAGGGCACGCTCTGCTGTAACGCCATCGCTAGCATACAGAGGTAGGCGAACGGCCCCAGATTAGAGAACGTCTTCATCAGTTCCAGGATCCAGTGGAACGCCATGTAGTTCGTGGCGGTGCCGGAGAAGGCTCCGAGCATGGCGGCTTCCCTGGGCGTGGTGCCAGGCAGCGCGAGCAGAAGCGGGACCAGGCCGATCCAGCAGAGGGGCCAGAGATCGAACGGCGGCAGCGCCAGGATGATCAGGACCGACGAGAGGAAGGCCAGCCCCAAGCGGCGGCCTCGGCTATTTGTTAACAAGGCGGTAATGTTTCGGAACCCCTCTGACTGGAGACTATGAGTGAAGATCTGAGAGTGATATGGGGTGGGAGAGCAGTACTCCTGGCCCCGACTCGGCTCTTCGGAAGGATAGTATGAAAACCACCATTCAATATACTCTGTTCTGGTTTCTGATGCTTTGCGGCACGGCCTTCGCCGCGCCCGAGTACCAGCTTTTCGTCGACGGCGTTCTGTATCGGGCGCCCGCCGTCCTGGAGAAGGGGCTGCCCTATTTCCCCGTCGACGTGCTGTCCCAGGCAACCGGTGTCAGCGTAGTCAGCTACTCGGGTAGCGCCGTGCGCCTGGCCGGTAGTCCAGTCGACTTCGTTCCGGTAGTCCGTAACGGCCGCCCCTACCTGCCGGCCGAAGCGTTCGCGCTGGCCACCGGCTCGAAGGTCGAAACCGACCAGACCCGGGGACTGGTGCTCTATAGCAAAGGCGGACTAGCCACCGCACCGGTCGCCCCGGCTGCGACCGGCGGCGCCACCGTCAACGGCGCCGCAGCCCGAGCCAACCCCGGCGTCCAGCCAGGCGAAGAGGCTGTTCCGGAAGCCCCTGTTGGAGTTACGAGGCTGCCCAACTCGCCCAACACGGCGGGAATTCAGGAAGCCGTCGTCGGCGCTCTGAAAACGGCCGAGGAAGCGACCTACGCCGAGCGCTACATGCGCCACAAGCTGTACTGGGCCAGCCAGTTGGACCCCGCCAACAGCCCCTACCTGAACAACATCGTGGTGCCGGCCCCGGTCCCGATGTCGCCCTGGGTCGTCCCGATTCCCTGACAGAAAAGGCTTCAGGTCTATCGAGCGCCGAGTCTCTCGGCGCTCTTTTCGTTGAAGAGGAGTTCTCATGACCGTATTATTTTTAGGCGATAGAGATCATCAGGCACTGCAAGAGAAGCAGGTCTCGACCCTACGCGAACGCGACGGGCTAGATCTGGAGGTCGAGTACTGGGACAGCAGCGACATGACGATCTTCTCTCGTCTCGACGCGCATCCCCAGCCAGCCCTGACCCTGATTGCCTCGCGCCACGGCTCGGTCCCAGCCACCCATTGGACGGCTCGCAACCCCCGTCGAGTGCGGCGCCTGGTGCTTCTGCATCCCAGTCTGCACCTGAACCTGCCCTACCAGCCTCTGCCGACCCCTCACTTCGTACCGACCATGGTGGTCTGCAACAGCAAGGAGTTCATTCCCAGCGCCGATCAGATCGCCGCGCTCTCGGGGAAACTGTTCCACGACTACGCTCTGCACTTTACGCCCGAGCCGATGGAACTCAAAGACACCCTGAGCTTGATCTCCCTGTAGAGAGTCGCAACCAACCGACTTAGAAGCGGTTGCTAAGAGCTCGTTAGTACGCCTCGCCAGGACCTGGCCGAAGGCTGGAGGAAGCCCTATTCATGTCCACCCCTCCTGCTTGGAAAATCTGCCTTCTCTCGCTTTGCCTGTTGTTGACGGTCGTCTCGGCCCAGGCCCAGGAGCGTCTCAGCACCTCGGATCTGCGCCAGGCCGGCATCGCCAGCGATAGCTTCCAGCCGATCGCCTGGTCGCACAACGAGCGCTGGCTCGCCGCCTTCGACGAAGCGCCGTTCGAGGAAAAGAAGCAAGGCGTATTTACACGACTCTGGTTCCTGGAAGTGTTGCCCACCGGCAAAGTCCAGAAGATCCAGAAAGTACCGCTGAAGATGGCCTCGTTCCAACAAGGCGAGTTTACCCCCGGAGACGACGCCTTCGTGGTGATGGGCAACCGGGGGACCTTGTACGGTCGGATCGACCTCAAGGATTTTCAGTTCACTCCCATCATGGAATCCACCGCGGGGCAGGCCGGCTTCCGGGCCGACCCCACCGTGCTGTGGACCGAAGCGGGTCGCCTTTATACCACCGGCTTCCCCTACGATGAAGCGCGCTTCATCAACGCTCGCACCATCGCCACCGTCAACCCGAAGGGCAGCGGTGCCTCGGCCTTCGAGGCCGGACCCGACCTGACCACGCTAGAAAACAGCATTGAGCGGATGTGGTTCAGCAACTACCTGAGCCCAACCTCGATCTTCTACGGGCAGAAGTACCCCGATCAGACAATCCTGTCTCACTGGGACGGCCAGCGTCGGACCGAGTTCGATCGCGCTCCTAAGGTTCTGGGATCGTGGGGCGCCAACGGACGGATCGTCTATTCCGTAGAGCGCTCGGCCGAGCTCAGCGAACTCCTGGTCTTCGACTCGAAGACCGGTTCGAAGACCAGCATCGCTGCGGGTCCTGAGGTGTATCGCTACATCTTCCTTTCTCGCGACGGCGGGACAGCGCTGGTCTCCCTCGTGGCGCCGCAGGACCGCCGCCTGAGCACCTACTACGCCCGGGCAACCGATGGCTGGAAACTGCATCCCCTGGAAGCAGATGCGGGAGGACGAGCGCGCACCCTGGCCGCGGGTTGGATGCGAATCTCCTCGAAAGGCTCGCTGTTAGCCCACATCGCTGCCAACGGACTGGCGATCTACCCACTTCCGCGCTAAACTCATGGGAGAGGGTCGGATAAGATGCCATCCTCTGGGATAAATCAAGACCAAAACATGAAGGTCTCTCCGAGGAAGCCGCGGAAATAGGACAGTAGACCTGGGGGTCTGGGAGTTTCGTTTCGGAGTGTTATGGCTAGGAGGGTCACAGTATATGGGCCAGAGAATGCGACAGTTTAAGAAGAAGCTTTGCCTGCTCGGCATGGTCTCTTTCGTCGCTATGGCGCCTGCTTTCGCGGGCGTCGGCGGTGCCAGCACCGTCAACGTTAATGTCAACACCTCGACCGTCAATCAGACGCAAGTCAATCAGGTGGTCAACGATGTCATTCTAGAGTCTCTCTGGAATATCATCGGAAAAACCGAGCAGCGCAACGTCTATACCCCGAGCACCCCGCCAAAGTTTTGGGAACTCGAGGTCACCGTCTCTGACGCGCAGTTCGCCTCAGCACTCGCCCAGATGAAAACTGATCTGGCGACTCTGAGCAGTTCGCCGGGTCGGCACAACACTTATACCGTCTTGCAGGACGAGCAGACTGGTTCCTACCAGGATCTGGTCTCTCAGACCTACGAAGAGACCCAGACCGGACAAACCTCCGAATTCTCCGAGTCGGTCAACGCCAACGGGGCTCAGTACGGGGTCGACTACATCGGCGATCCGGGCAACTATCTGACCTGGATCGCTGTAGGTCCGAACAACGTGAACGTCGACGTCAACCAGGTCACCACCGTGACCACCTTCTTCGACGGCCTCACCACCAACTCTTATAACCAGGTCGCGGTATGGCAGATCTCGACGCTGCGTACCATCAGCCCTCTGCTGCTGGACATGGACGGCGACGGAGCTATCCAGGCCTCGGGTGGGCAGTGGTTGCCTCACCAGAAGACCGATCGCGAGCGGTTGGCGTTCTTCGACTTCCACGGCGACAAGTTCCCCGTGCTGATGGAGTGGCCCGGTCCGAAGGACGGGATCCTCTGCGAGCCTCGTGCCGACGGTTCGATCGACGGAACCCGCCTGTTCGGGACGGCCAACGGCTTCAAGGACGGCTATGAAGCGTTGCGCGTTCGCGACTCCAACAACGACGGCAAGATCTCTGGCGACGAACTGAAAGGGCTGGCCGTCTGGACCGACCTGAACTCGGACGCCCGCCCCCAGAAGGGCGAAGTGAAGCCGTTAGCCGAGCACGGCGTCACCGAACTGTCGCTGCGCCATAAGAACTACGTGGCGTCGTTCCAGCGCGATGGCAAAAGCTATCGTATGTTCGACTGGTGGCCCCAGACCTACGAACTCAACCGAGTCCGAGTCGCCCCTAAGAACGCCTAGCGCTCGACGGACTCTGCCAGTCACTCCCAAACAGCACCCTCTCCGGGGTGCTTTTTTCATGCCTTATCATCGCCAGGCACAGGGGCGAAGGGAGAATGCCGGGAAAAGCGGGCCATGAAAACCGAGCAGTATCAGGGGTTCGACGTCGTCTACGGAACCTCGGCCGCCCAGAACGACAAAATCTCTACCGAACTTGCCGAACCCGACGACTTCTGGTTTCACGCGGCAGGCTACGCGGGCAGCCACGTGATCGTCAGAAATCCCGAAAAACTCTGGGAACTCCCTCGAGAGGTGGAAAAGTATGCGGCCGGCCTGGCCGTCTTGCACTCCAAGGCCAAGACGGCCAAAGGGAAGATCGAGGTTCACGTCGCCTGGGCGAGGGATGTCAAGAAGCCCCGGGGGTTCCCGCCGGGCAAAGTCCTGCTCAACAGTCACCGCTCGCTGAAGGTGTACTCTCCGAACGCGGGTTAGGTCGCTTGCCCTATAGGAAAACCTCCCTCCATGGAGTAGCATTATAGTATGTCAAATCTTGCTTGCCCGGTTTGCCCTCGGCAGCCTATGGAACTGCTCACCGATAGCTCGACCGGACTCGAGGTCGACAGCTGCCCGAACTGCCTGGGCGTCTGGTTCGACGCCGCCGAGCTGTCCGAATTCTATCAGTCTCCGGAGCTCATCAAGCGCCTCACACCGACGGGCGGAGGCTCGGTCCACCACACCTACGAAATTTCCGCCAAAGCGCGCCGCTGCCCTCGCTGTCGCAACGGCATGGACCGACCCCACGTCGGCGGGATTGCCGTCGACGTCTGTCGAGAGTGCCGCGGCATCTGGTTCGACCACGGCGAACTACGCAAGATCACCGAGATTCACAAGACTCGCGGACTGAAAGGCGATGAAGAGGTCACCGAGCAGGTGCGCCAGGGTATGCGAGGCGGCTCGTCTAAAGGCGGCGGCCCGGTCGAGGTGTTGAGCTGGTTCTTCAACTCGTTCCTGGGAACCAAGCTGCGTTAGGAGCCTTCCGGAAAACCTTTGATCTGCTGTCTCGACGTCGACTACCGTGAGGAAAGCGCGGTTACCGCAGCTGTCCTCTTCCCTACCTGGCGCTCGCGCGAAGCTGCCTCGACCTTGACCGTCACAAGCGAAGATGTCGCTCCGTATCAGCCGGGCGAATTCTATCGTCGCGAACTGCCCTGCCTGCTTGCGGCGCTAAGCGCCCTGGAAGCCGCTCCCAGTGTCGTGCTGGTCGACGGCTTCGTCTGGCTTCCCAAGGGGCGTCCGGGACTGGGCCACAAGCTGTGGGAGGCTCTGGGCGGGGAGATTCCCGTGGTCGGAGTGGCCAAATCGGTCTACCGCAACCACCACGGAGCCGCAGCGGTCACCCGGGGCTACAGCCGGAAACCGCTCTGGGTGACCGCCCAGGGTATGGCCACGGAAGACGCCGCGGCGCGAATCCGGGAGATGCATGGGCCGCATCGGCTGCCCACCATGATTAAGCTGGCCGACACGCTGTGCCGCGAAGCCGAGGACTGATCCAGAAGGGTCCAGCCCCTGCTGGGAAGGAAGGGACCCGAATGAGACTTGTCGATCATCCGTTCTCCCTGCGCCACCTGCCCTACGGTATCGTAGACTTTGGAGAATCCCGCCCCCACCTTTCCGTCCGCCTGAACGACCTGGCGGTCTCTTTAGAGGTTCTTCGCCGAGGTGGTCTCTTAGACGGCCTCACGCCGAACGAGACGGAGAGCGGGTCGCTGAACGCCTTGTTGGCCCTTCCCTCGTCCGTTCACCAGGAGCTGCGCAAGGACCTCATTCGCCTGCTGGAGAGCGGTGAGCACCTGGAGACCCGAGGGGCGACGCTCTCGCTTGCGGCCTATCCTCAGGACGACGAACGGGTGCTCTGCCCCGTCAGCCCCGGCGACTACGTCGACTTCTACTGCTCCCGACACCACGCCTATCGCGTCGGCTGCCTGTTTCGCGGCCCTGAACACGCCCTGCCCGAGCAGTACTTCGATCTTCCCATCGGCTACCACGGTCGCAGCTCGACGATCAGGGTCAGCGGACAGCCCGTGCGGCGCCCTCGAGGTATCGTGAGCGGTCCCACCTTCGCCCCCAGCGCGCGGTTGGACTACGAGCTCGAGATGGCCTACCTGCTACGCCCCCAGGCCTCACCGCTCGAGCCCGACCAGGCCAGCGAACTGATCTTTGGCGTGGTCCTTCTCAACGACTGGTCGGCCCGAGACATCCAGGCCTTCGAGTACAAACCGCTGGGCCCGTTTCTCGGCAAGAGCTTCGCCACCACGGTCGGCGCCTGGGTGACGCCATGGGAGGCCGTGCAAGAGTGGCTGCAGCCCAACACCGATTCCGACCACCCCGTTCTTCTCCACCTTCAGGAACGGGGACAGTTCCATCTCGACCTGCCGCTCTGGGCCCACCTCGAAGGCGAGGACGGAGAGGCGGAGATCTGCCACACCAACCTTCAACATCTGGCCTGGTCGCCGGCCCAGATGGTGTCGCATCTGACCTCGAACGGCACCGTCGTGCGGGCCGGCGATCTGATCGCCAGCGGCACCGTCAGCGGACCCGAGAAGGGCAGCGAAGCCTGCTTGCTCGAGCGCACCGCTGGCGGCCAAGAGCCGTTGGCCGTAGGAACGAGCGAGCGGAAGTTCTTCCTCGATGGCGACACGGTCACCCTGCTGGGCGGTTGGCCAGGGGTGGGGCTGGCTCCCTGCCGAGGCCGGGTCCTCCCCTCTCCAGACATCCCCGAGGGTTGACAGGAGCCAGCCGTCGCGGGTGAGAACCCAGGCCACGGAAAGGAACCCGATGGTTTCTTTCCGTCCAATTCTGCAACCTTAGAGGGGTACCCCATGAGCTCAGCCCAGTTGACTGTTCGCGAAGGCATGTCCGGACAGGAGATGCGCGACTACTACATCGAGATGACTCGCCAGAGCCTGCGCGAGTGGGAAGCCTCGAACTGGGAGATCAGCGCTGAACCGCCTTTCGACCTGGAAGGCGACGAAGCGTCGTCGTTCACCATCACCCCGGAAGTAGCCAGGAAGATCAACCTTCGCAACCAGATCGAGGTGTTTGCCGAAGAGGCCAAGGTCTCGACCGCGGGCGTACGTGAGAATCAGAACGTGCTCTGCCCCTGGGATCACCGTTTCCGCATCAACGAGTACATGTTCGCCCTGATGGCCGAAGCTCAGACCCGCCTGGTCAAAGAGCTGCAGGCCGAGCGGATCGCCGCGCTTCCGGCGGTCGACCTCGAGACGGTTCGCCAGCGCCTGGGCGACTCGGCCGAAGTGATCGAGGAGATCTTCGATCGTCCGTTGGCCCAGGTGATCGAACTGGTGCGCAGCGTCCCCGTGCGCGCCGTGGGCGGCGAGGTTCGTTCGAACACCCCCCGCTTCACCGACCTGATGTCGCGCATCTACGCCGCTCACGGTCTGCCGGTGCTGCTGACCGAGGACCCTCACTGCAAAGACTCTTCCAACATCTATCTCTGGAGCTTCCTGGTCTTCGCCCTGGGGCTGTCTGGAGGCGACTACTTTACTTCGAGCCATGGCGCTCCGCAGAAGCAGTCAGACAAGATCCTCGCGCCCGACGGAGCTCAGTTCCTGCCAGACAAGTACGCCCGTATCGTTGATCATCTGTTCGCCATCCTCGAGGAGATCGAGTCCGGCGCCGGCTTCACCATCAACCTGGCCGCCCGCGACGACAAGAACCTGATCCGCCGTCTCTCCTATTCGCGCCTGGCTCGTCTCTACGGAAACTATCTGCGCACCGGTCCGGCCTCGCCTCTGGCGCTGTCCAAGATCAAGAAGGCGATTCATCAGGGGCTGCGTCTGACCCTGGACTTCTTTGGCGGCTCCGGCTACAAGAGTCTGCACGCCATCTTTCGAGAACTCGAGATCGAAGGCGTCTTCGCCGACGGCTATCTTCGCACGGAAGAAGATCCGTTCTTCCACAACATCGGCTTCCGGGTGGCCCGCAAGAAGGACGGAAGCGGACTCGAGGTCGTTCACGACTCCGTTGACGCCTCGGTGCCCACCGTGGTGGAAAGCTGCAACTACGACGAGATCCTCAAAGATGCGCCGGTCGGGCGGATGGTCTTCAATGTCGACCCGGACGCCGACAGGTTCGTGGTCGGCCAGGTGCTGCCCAAAGAGGAAGCCGCGGCTCTCGATGCTCTGGGCATCGCCCACATCAAGGTCGGCACGGAGCGCATCTTCGCCATCCTCTCTCCCAACCAGTTCTTCTTGCTGCTGGCGGAAAACGATCGCCAGGTCGCCATCGAGGATGGTACCTGGAAAGACAGCAATCCGTTCGACATCCACACCTACGTTTCGGCGCTAGCCTGGGACGAATGGGCCGAGCACTACCGCATCCCCGTGGTCCGCGTCCCCGTGGGCTTCAAAGAGATCGCCGCTATCGTGCGCCAGGTGGAAGAGCAGATGGCCGAAGCCGAGGGCGGCAAGATCACGGTCCATGCCGAGGCCGGCCAGGAGATTCGTCTGGGCGCTCGCCCCAAACTTCATCACGCCGGGGAAGAGTCCGGGGGCAAGATCGGCGGTCCGACCCAGCCGATCCCCAACGTGCTGGGGCAGCAGATGATCGCGGTGCGCGAGAAGTCGTCGGGTGAAGCCTGCGTGTCAGCGGTCTCGCTAGCCGCGGAACTGTTCCTGAACGGCGGCGCGGAGAACTCCGAGGGCATGTACCTGCACCACGTGCTGGCTCGCGTGTTCAAAGAGGGTCACGTCAAGAACCCTATGGAGTCGCGCGGCGATATCGTGCACTACAACGAGGCGATCTTCGATCCCGCAGAACTAGCAGCAGCCAAGAAGAAGGGTATCGCCGAGCGAGTCGTGTTCAACGCCTACTTCGAAAATCTGGCTCGGGGCCTACAGGACGGCAGTTCCACCCTGGATCAGGTGAAAGCCACCCTGACGGAAGCCGTCCCCGGTCTCCAAGAGTTGTGGGACTCGCTAGAGTCGATCACGGTCTGGTCCGACGGACTGCAGTTCTGGTTTACCGAGGGGAACAGCAAAGGCGTGCGCGACATGTGTATCCGCCCGTCCGGCACCGACGCCAAGACCAAGATCTACTTTGACGGAACCGACAAAGCGTCCATGGTCGCTGTCTTCGAAGACCACCTCAACGCCTTCCGCCCCTAAAGAGCTCGGCTGCGGGCCTTTGGAATTGATGGCCTAACGTAAAACGCTCACCCGCACGGGTGAGCGTTTTACTTTGCGAGACTCGCGGCGATGGTCCTTAGCAGATCCTGCGTTTGCTGGAAGTGCTGGTACCATTGCAACGTTTCACTGGCTCGGATACTGCGGTCGGCGATAAGGCTGGCGGCGTTCATAGCGGTCGGGTCTCTCCCTGTCTGGTGTTTCTCGTCGGTCTCCCGGACATTCCCCACCCTCAAGATAAAGCTTGACCCTTAAAAGGCTCTGAAGAGAGGACTACTCCTGGATTCCAACCCGCTCCAGAATCTCGACCGCCTTCTCTAGCCGCGCCAGCGGCAAGGCCGTAAAGCAGAGGCGAAGGCAGTGGCCATGAAGCCCTCCAAACGCCTCACCTGGGGCCGAGGAGACGCCTTCGTCCAGCCAGGCGTGCAAGGTGCGCCAGGCCGCTTCGCGCGAAGGGCAGGGGACAAACAGGTAAGCGCCCGCCGGCGGTTTCTCCAGACCTGGGAAGGCCTCCGAAAGCAGGTCTCGCGCCTCCTGATAGGCGGAGCACTGCTGCTCCAGAAACTGCAGATACTCCGGGCGGGGAGCGGTCAGTGCGGCCAGCACGGCCTCCTGGAACAGGTCGCTCAAGTTATAGATCTGGTGATTGCAGACTCGGCGCATGGTCACCATCAGGTGGCTGGGCGCAGCTATGTAGCCCACCCGCAGACCGGCCATCCCAAAGCTCTTGCTGAAGGTAAAGACGCTGATCACGCACGGATGCTCGACCTCGTTATCCAGGCTGCCGATCGAGATACGGGGCCGACCGTCGAACACAATGTGTTCGTAGGCCTCGTCGCTCCACAAAAAGAGCCCTCGTTCCGAAGCGAAACGGTGCAGACCTCGCGCCTCCTCCAGGGTCAAGAGGCGTCCATCAGGGTTGTTCGGGTTGGCGAAATAGATCGCTTTGGTGCGCGGGGTGACCAGCGGGGCAAGCAGCCCTTCGGGGTCCCTTGCAGCCTGCTCGAAAGAGGCGTCCACCACCACTCCCCCCACCGTCTGCACGATGCCTCGAATGAGAGGCCAGTGAGGGCAGAGAACGATCACCTCGTCTCCAGGGTCCAGGCAAGCCTGAGCAACTGTGGCCAGGGCCTGGGTCGCTCCGCAGGTCACCTGCAGCCCGTCGGGCGCCAGTCGAATCCCGTTGTCTTCCCACAGTTTGCTCGAAAGGGCCCGAAGCAGTTCGGGACGACCAAATGGATGGGTGTACTCGAAGAACCGCGTGCTGTCCTCAGCGGCTCCCGCGCGTAAGGCGTCGCGGGCTCGCTGGGGCGGCAGCCGATAGGTGTCGCCGATATGCAGCGGCAGACAGCGGTCGCCCAACTCTTGAAGTCGAGGCGTTAGCTCGGCGAACACCGACGGGCGAAGGGTCAAGGAGCTTCGGGACAGAACAGGAGTGCTCATATGAACAGCGTCGTTCCCAGCGTCCAGGAAAGGATCCTTGTACGAACCTTTTACCGCTTCTCTCGTCTACCAGCCACCCGAGTCGAGGCGCTTCGATCCGAACTCCAAGAGATCGGCCTGGCCCAGGGGCTGCGGGGCTCGATCTTGCTTTCGGAAGAGGGCTGTAACGGAACCGTAGCGGGTCCAGAAGCCGGAGTCGAGGCGCTGTTCGAGGCGATGCGAGCCGACTTCCCCGGGTTGGGCGGACAGGACAGCTGGACCGAAGGGCTGCCGTTTGGCCGCTGGAAAGTTCTGCACAAGGAGCAGATCGTGGCGGCTCGCGACGCGGACCTGAGCCCCAGCGAAAACCACGCCGGACAGGTCGGGGCCGAGGCCTGGGATGAGGTGCGGGAACTTGTCCGCCAGGGGAAGGCCCAGATGCTCGATGTTCGTAATGACTACGAGGTCGAGATCGGCACCTTCCCCGAAGCTCGCGACCCCGGCACCTCGACCTTCAAAGAGTTTTCCGACTTCCTGGACCGTGAGGTCGGGGCGACGCTCGACCCCGAAGTTCCCACGGCTATCTTCTGCACCGGCGGTATCCGCTGTGAAAAGGCGCGAATCGACCTGGAGCGACGAGGGTTTTCTCAGATCTTTCAACTGCACGGCGGGATTCTGGGCTATCTCAAGGAGAAACCCGAAGGCGGATTCCAGGGAGAGTGTTTCGTCTTCGACGAAAGAGTCGCTCTCGACCGTCATCTGCAACCGACCGAGATCTACGAGCGCTGCCCCGGCTGCGGCGACCCGTGGCCTCGAGGGGAAGCGCATGATTGCGAGGGGAAATGAGATCCAAGGGGTGTGTTCGTCGATGAGCGAGACGACCGAAAATCTGCAGCCAGAGGCTCGTCAGGGAGCTTTAGCTCGTCTGATGAACAGTATTCGAGGGCTGGTCGATCCCCAGCTGCCGGTCGAAGACCGACGGTCGACGGGGCGGTTCGCCTGCGACCTCGAGACGTCGTACGTCACCGAGATCGGTGGCACCGGACAGGCCCGTGTCCTCGACGTGTCGCGCCGCGGTCTACGATTGAGCACGGCCCAGCAGTTGGGGCGCGGGATGACCGTCGCGGTCAAGCCGCCCGCAAGCCTGGACGGCGCCTTCCCTCCCCTCATGGCTCGCGTGATGTGGACCAGGAAGGGCGACCAGGAATGCCTCTGCGGGCTGCTCCTGCCGCCAGGGACCGAGGATGATCAGAGCTGGCTCGAAGCCTATCTGGCTAGCCAGGGCTTCAACGCCCGGGAGCCGCAGCGGCGGAAACACGTGCGCGCCGATTCGGACATCCCCGGCGAGCTAGCCCGGGACGCTCAGTTCCCTCTGTCCGTGGTAGTGAAGAACCTCAGCCTGGGCGGGGCGCTGATCCGCACCGACCAGAGTCTGGAAAAGAACAGCCACTTCAAGCTCGCGCTGGGGCCCCACGGCGACCTTCCGGAACTCGAACTTGCCGGGATCGTGCTGCGCCAGAGCGGCGGCGACGACGAGGGGCTGAACTACTCGGTGCGCTTCGGCCCCCTTGAGCAGCGGCGTCACACTTTGCTGAAAGAATATATCGTCAGTCTACTGCGTAAAAACGGCTAATCTTGGTCCAGGGGAGGGTTCCCCCCGGAGGGGCGAGTAGCCCCCCGCTATGAGATGGAAAAACGTTTTTGCGAGAGTTCTCGGCCTTGGACTGGTCATGGCCACAACCCTGGGCGGTCCGGCGCTGAGCCAGGACATCGACTCTGGGTGGGAAGAGCTGACCCGTCCTGGCGTAGGCAAAGGGCTGATGATGGAGCCCCGCCTGCTGGGCTTTGGCTCTCGTCTGCACCTGGTCTGGATCGGGACCAACGAGGCGATCAGCAAACCCGAGGTGTTCCACACCTCCCTTTCCGGTGGAAGTAAGGACTGGTCGAACCCTCGAGCCCCCTTCTTCGGTCTGAACAAAGGCCGGGCCCGCCGGGTCGCTCTGGGTCGCGCTCGCAACCTGCTGGCGCTGGTCTTCGAGCGCACTCTGACCCAGGGTAACGACGCCTACGAAGTGCTGCTCTCGCTCTCGGGCGACCACGGCTGGGCCTGGGGTCGCCTGGTCGAACTCGACAGCTTCGTTTCCGACGTTTCGGGCGGTACCGAGGTCGCTGTCGAGGGCCGCGAGGGCCCCAACCGGACGGAGTTCACCATCGCCTGGTCGAGAGACTTCGGCAACGTCAGGGTGGCCAACATGGACGTCCGCGCCTCCCTTCGTCCCGAGGGCGTTCTGGTAGGACAGCACGCCGACGGCCTCATGAAGATCGACGTCGCTTCGCTGGGCAAAGACGGCTTCTCCGTCGTTTACAACAACGGGATGGGCCTGGCTTCGGCGCACGCTCGACCGCTGGTCGGTAAGATCGAGGAGGCGACGACTTTCCTGCGCGGCCGCTACGGCGCGTTCTTTACGGTGGCTTCCTCCCCTTACGGACCGTCTCGGATGGCGGTCGGCGACTCCTCGACCATCATGGCCTACACCAGCGAAGGTACGGGCTGGAAGAAGGACGACGCTCAAGTGGGAGTGCTGCCCTTCCCCACCTCCGGAGCCGTGGCGGAAAGCGACATGGACAACGACAAGGACCTGCACGTAGCGGTCAGCGTCCCCGGCGACAAGGGCCCCGAAATCTGGTACGTCGGCCAGGACAAAGGCAAGTGGGGCAAGGCTGAACTGGTCACCACGCTCAAGCCGGGAGTAGATATGCGCGGCTTCGACATCGGAGTCACCGACAGCTACGCCTTCATCGCCGCCTCGCAGGGATTCGAGTGCGAATACTGGCGGAAGAAGCTGAAGTAGTCCCTACGGCGGGTCTCCCCCTTATGGCCGGGGGGGAGGGCCGGCCTGGCGGCCGGGGGCTTTGTTCGGCCTCGCGGCCGAGGGCTCGCCCGATGCAAGCATCGGGGTTCGTTCTTTGAGAGACGCAAAGAACCAAACGCCTTTCGCCTCAGGCCGGCTGGGCCAAAAATTGGCAGGACGTTGGGTCTGGATTCGGCCGTGAAGGCCGGGTAAGCCACCGGACTGCAGTCGAGGCACCAACTCAGTAACAGGACTGGTTTGATCGCTTGGGACGAGACTGGGTACAGTTCGGTCCTCTCCGCCTCCGCCGCCTCTCCCTCCCCCGTCCCCTCCACCAAGCCTTCAGTCTAGGAACCACACCCCAGGCTAGTCCTACAACTGAGTCGGTTCCAGTCTCGGACCAGTTGCTTACCCGGCCCCCGCTGTCGAGGCGAGACCCGCAGTCCTGTCAACTTTGGCCGTGCGGCCACGAAGCACAACGGATTTTTTGGTACTTTTTGATCCCTCAAAAAGTACAAGCGCCCAAGGCCTCGGCCTTGACTCAACCCCGGCCCGTAAGGCCGACAGACCCGCAGACGTCAGTCTGAAAAGCCCTCGCGCAGCGACCAGCCGACAGACCCCCAGCCGTTAAAGCCCCGCGCCCAAGCAAAACGCCGACCGCTCAGGTCAGTCGCTACGTAACGCTTCGATGGGGTCCAGGCGTGAGGCCGAGAGGGCCGGGTAGAAGCCGAAGAAGACGCCGATGAAGGCCGAGGTGCCGAAGGCCAACACGATGGAGGTCTGGCTGACCACGGGGGGCCAGCCGGCCAATGAGGCAATTCCGACAGCGATAGCGACGCCCAGGACGATTCCCAACGCCCCGCCGACCAGCGAGAGCACCACGGCCTCGACCAGGAACTGGGCCAGGATATCGCGGCCCCGAGCGCCGATCGCCATGCGGATGCCGATTTCGCGGATACGTTCGGTGACGGATACCAGCATGATGTTCATGATGCCGATGCCGCCTACCAGAAGGCTGACCGAGGCGATACCGCCCAGCAGGAACGAAAACACCTTGGCGCTTTCCGCCGCCGTCTCCATCGCTTCGGCCGAAGACTCCGTGCTGAACCCCTCTTCAGGGTTCTTCACCCGGTGGCGCGAGTCCAGAACGTCTTTGAGCACGAGTTGCAGGTCCTCGACGTCGTCGGCCGAGTCGGCCTTCACGATCAGGTTCTGCAGGTACTCGTTGCCTGTCAGTTTGGCGCGCAGAGTGGTGTAAGGGATCAGGACGCGGTTGTCCTGCGAGCCCCACCCGCTGCTGTTGTCGCCCTTCTCGGTCAAAAGCCCGATCACGGTGAAGGGGAAGTTCCCGATGCGGATCGTGGTCCCCACCGGATCGGCCGAGCCGTAAAGTTCGTCTCGCACCTGAGTGCCCAGGACGACCACGTTGTTACCGCCACGCACCTCGGCCTCGTTGAACATGCGCCCGGACTGCAGCGGCCAGTTGGTGATCAGGTCGTACTGCTCGCTGACCCCCACCGTCTCGGTGTTCCAGTTGGTGTTCCCGTAAACAATGCTGCCGTAGGTGCTGGCCGTCGGAGAGGACGCCGCCACCATGGGCAACTGCGCAATGGACAGCCAGTCGGCTTCGACCAGGCGGTTGTTCTGTCCCGAAGCGCCTCGATTGCGCCCCTGGCGGAAATTGGGACTGACGGTGATGGTGTTGGTGCCCATCTTCTCGATCGAGGCCTGCATGGCTTGCTGAGCTCCGCTACCGATCGACAGCATCGAGATCACGGCGGCCACGCCGATGATGATGCCCAGCATAGTCAGCAAAGAGCGCAAGCGGTTACGTAGCAACGCTCTCACTGCGATACGGAAGGTAAATCCGAAATTCATTCGTGCCTCAACGCCTGGATCGGATCCAGCCGGGAAGCCGACAGGGCGGGGTAGAATCCGAAAAACACCCCGATGCCCACGGAGGTGCCAAAAGCCAGAACGATCGACTCGTGGCTGACCACCGAGGGCCACCCGGCGATCTTGGCGATCACGTGAGAGACGCCCATCCCCATCAAGACGCCGATGGCGCCACCGCTCAGGGTCAGCACGATCGCCTCGGCCAGGAACTGGGCCAGGATGTCCCGCCCGCGCGCGCCGATCGCCATACGGATCCCGATCTCGCGGGTCCGTTCGGTCACCGAGACCAGCATGATGTTCATCACTCCGATGCCGCCCACCAGCAGGCTGACCGAGGCGATGCCGCCCAGCAAAAGGGTAAAGATGCGCGTGCTCTCCCCCGCCATCTCGCTGATAGCCGCCATGTTGAAGCCGCCAAAGCCGCCGTTTTCGGGGTCGGTCACGCGATGACGATCGTTGAGGTAGTCAATGGCGATGGTTTCCAGCGCCTTGACCTCGTCCCGGTTGTGCGCCTGCAGTGTCATGAAGCTCAGCGAGTCTTGACCGCTGAGCTTACGCATCTGAGTACTATAAGGGATAACGACGGCGTTATCGCGCGAGCCGAAGGAGGCGTTCCCTTTTTCTACCAGCAGCCCGACCACTCGGAACGGCAGGTTCTTGACCCGGATGGTCTCGCCGATGGGGTCGGCCGAACCAAACAGCTCTTTGCGCACCTCCGACCCCAGCACCACCACGTTGGTTCCCGCATTGATCTCGGACTCAGTGAACATTCGGCCGGATTCCAGGGCCCAATTACGGATCTCGAGATACTCGGGCGTGCTCCCGATCACCTGACTGTTCCAGTTGGCCGATCCGTAGACCATCTGGGCGTTCGACTGCACCATCGGGACCGCCAGTTTGACTTCGGGCAGCGCCTGAACGGCACGCCAGTCGTCCAAGGTCAGCTTCAGCTCCGAGCCCGACGAGCCGCGGCTGCGCCCTCGCCGAAATCCTGGCCAGATATGGACCGTGTTGGTACCCAGGCCGGCGATCCGCTCTTCGATGGAGAGTTTGGCCCCGTTGCCGATAGACAGCATGGCGATCACCGCGCCCACGCCGATGATGATCCCCAGCATAGTCAGGGAAGTGCGAAGTTTGTTGCGAGCCAGGGCGCGCAGGGCGATCCGGAAGGTCAGCCACGACCTCACGAAATAACGCCCCGACCTACCGTCTGCAGCACTTCCCTGGGATCGCCGTCGCCAATGATCCGACCGTCGCGAAATAGCACGACGCGGCGGCACTTCAGCGCGATGTCCGGCTCGTGAGTGACCAGCACGATGGTTTGCCCCTGCTGGTTCAGCCCGTCGAAAAGCGCCATCACCTCGTCGGAGGTTTTGGTATCTAGATTCCCCGTCGGCTCATCGGCCAGCACCAGCACCGGTCGGGTGACCAGGGCCCGGGCGATGGCCACGCGCTGCTGCTCGCCGCCCGACATCTGGGAAGGCACGTGATGATAGCGCTTGCCGAGGCCTACGGCCGTCAAGCTATCCAGAGCGCGCTGGCGCCGCTCGGCGGCACTGCGCACCCCCTGATAGAGCAGAGGCAGTTCAACGTTCTCTAGAGCCGAGGTGCGGGCCAGCAGGTTGAACCCCTGGAAGACGAAGCCCAGCTTCAGATTGCGGATCCGAGCCCAGTCGTCGCGGGACAGCCGTGCTACCTCCTGACCGTCGAGCATATAGGTGCCCGAGGTGGGGCGGTCCAGACAGCCCAGCGTGTTCATAGTGGTCGACTTGCCCGACCCGGACGGGCCCATGATGGCCACGAACTCTCCCGCTTCGATCGAAAGGTCGATCCCTTTGACCGCCTGCACCTCGACGCCGCCGCCGGACTTGTAGACCTTGGTGATGTTCTTGAGCTCTACCAGAGGCATGGCCGACCCCTTAGAACGACAGCCGGAAGCGCGAGCGCTCTTGCTCGGAGCTTTCTTCGGAAACGATGATCTGATCGCCGGCCTTGATGTCACCGGAGACGACCACCACGTTCTCCTGTGCCGAAATTCCGGTGACGATGTCCTTCTTGACCGGCTTCCCGCCGACCAGAACCCACACCACGCCGCGGCGGGTGCCCGGTTCCAGCTCTTTCTCGCGCTTTTTTCGTCCGCCTTCGCCGCCGCCGGGGGTAGCCGAGGCGGAAGGCGTGGCCGAGGCGCCTGGGGTGGCGCTGGCGGCCGGGGTGGGAGAGCCCGAGGCCGAGGCCGAGGCCTTATCGCCGCGCTTACCGCGTCCTCCCCGACGATTACCGCCGGGTCCAGGCATCCCTTTTTCCTCTTTGCGTTCGCTGCTGGGTACGTATCGCAGCGCCTGGCTGGGGATCACCAGAGCGTCCTTGAGCTTCTCGGCGAGAATCTCGACGGTCGCCGTCATTCCCGGCTTGAGCACCTGATCCGGGTTGGCCGCGCTCACCAGCACGCCGTACACCACCACGTTGGAAGACGTCGAACCTTCCTCGACATCGGGCGCCGAACGCACCTGGGTGACCGTTCCTTCAAATTTTCGTCCGGGGTAAGCGTCGACCGTGAAGGTCACCGGAGCGCCCTCGGTCACGCGCCCGATGTCGGCTTCGCTGACTTCGGCCTTGACCTGCATCTGGCTAAGGTCGCGCGCGATGGTGAACAGTTCGGGAGCCTGGAACGAGGCCGCCACAGTACCGCCTTCGTCGATCTTGCGGTCGATCACGACCCCATCGATGGGCGAGGTGATACTGGTGCGCTGCAGGTTCACGTTGGCTTCCTGTACACCGGCCTGAGCCTGCGCCACCGACGCTTGCGCCGCCGAGACCTGTGCCGCCGCCGCTTCACGCTGGGCCACGGACGAAGCTAAACGGGCCTGAGCGGCCCGGACTTCGGTAGCCGCCCCTTCCCGCTGCGCTTTCGCCTGGGCCAGCTGGGCCTGGGCCGACTGCACCTGAGCTTCGGCGGTCTGGACTCCTGCCGCGGCGGTCAGGTAGCTGGTTCGAGCAGCGTCGCGGTCGGACAAGGCGACCAGTTCTCTGGTAACCAGGTCTTCCGACCGCTTGTACTGGACCAGAAAGTTTTCGCTTTCGATTTTGCGACTTTCCAGGGTCGCCCTGGCCGTCTGCACCCCGGCCTGAGCGTTGGCGACACTGGCGTCGGCCTGCTGCAGGGTCACCCGAGCGGCCGTGATGGCCACGTTGGCCTGGTCGACCGCGGCGTCGGCGCCGGCCAGTTGGGCGGTGGCGTTGGCCAACTGAGCGGTGGCCGACTGCAAGGAGGCCTGGGAGCGGTTGAGCACGGCCTGGAACTCAGAAGGATCGATCTTGGCCAACACCTGTCCACGTTGCACCGGCGAGTTGAAGTCGACCAGCACGGCCGACACGGGTCCGCTGACCTGGCTTCCCACGGTGACCGTGGTGGTCGATTCGATGGTTCCGGTGGCGCTGACGTGGGCCTCCACGGTGCGTTTCTCGGCTTTTTCGGTCTCGTACGAGATCGGCTTTTCTTTGCCAGTCAGGCTTTTGTAAACAGCGAAGCCTACCAGCAGAAGTAGCAGGCCGCCAATGATCTTGCCCCAGGGGAATTTACGGTCGGAAGTCACGGTCGCCGCCCCTTCCCTTTCCCAGCCCGCTCGACCTTTGTCCGACTCAGTAACAAGGTCAGGTTCGACCGTTCCTCGTCCCAGCGCGGCAGGTCGACCCATTGCGGAATCAGGTCAGCCTGCCGGGCCATTGTGGCGATCTGGGCCCGGGAGAAAAGACCCAGACGGTGCCGCTCCTCCCGGCTGCTCAGCGAGCCGTCGATGCGCTCCAGGAACAGGTAAACCACCTCGAGCCAGCTATCATCCGGGTCCGGGTCCCACTCGTAGTGGGTCAGGGTCACCTCGCGCCCGTCCTCTTCGAAGGTGGTCAGGTAGCGATAGGGACCTTCGAAATCGTCCGTCACCGCGTCGACCTTGACCAGCGCCAATCCGTCCTCTTCCAGATGCCTGGCGATGGTACGAAAGAGCGCTTCGACCTCAGGGGTCCTGGTCAGATAGCAGAACGAGTCGTGCACCGTGACCAGGGGGAAACGGGCCTCGTGCTCGAGGACGGTCATGTCGGCCTGAACCCTGTCGAACTGCGGCAGCAGGCTGTGCAGGCGCTCGAGCATGGCGGCGGAGCGGTCGACCGCCAATCCGCCCAGGTCGCCCTCCCACCCTTCGACCAGATGGTAGAGATGATGGCCGCCGCCGCTGCCCAAATCCAACAGACGCAAAGGGCCGCCCCCTCGACTCTCTTCACCCAGACGCTCTCGAATCAGGTCGAGCCAGACCGACATCTCTTCTTCATAGGCGTGCAGCGGCGCGACCAGAGGCCAGAGATGCGAGTGAAGGTCGTAGAGGGGGTAGCCGGCGGTCATCGTGCCCGTGCCAGCCTGCGCTGACTGTGGTCGATTTTGCTCTTCTCCATCAGCGTGGGGAAGTCGACGTCGTAGTACAGGCAGTCGCCGTGGCCAGAGAAGGCGCGGTCGACCCGGTAGCCCCAGTGGTTCAGCCAGTACTGGACTCGGTCGATGGACCAGACCTTCTGGCGAGGGTCCACGATGGCGTTACAGTCGCGCAGATCGCCAAGGAACCAGTCGCCGGTGATGGCGGTGCCTCGGTAGATCACGAACTGGTCGCTCTCGCTGTGCTTGGGGCAGTGGATCAGCAGGATCGGTTCTCCGTTGAGATCCAGGACGTGGGTCTCGCTGTCGAACACGTGGTCGAACACTTCGTAAGGGCGCCAACCGGTCAGACGACCGACCAGGCGGTTTTCCACCTGACTTCGATGACCGACAAACAGCGCTTCGGGGAACGCTTCACGGAACGCCATCAAGTTCTGGCAGTGGTCCACGTGAGCGTGAGAGAGTAAGGCGTACTTCAGGGTAGCGCCGATCTGGCGCAGGCAGCGCTTGACGGCCTGCCAGGGGCGAGCGTCGCGACGCTGCTTGTAGGGCGGCATCTCGACTAAAGCGGCTTCATTGCCGTTGACCAGAAGCCAAACGGCGTTGCGGTAGGGGCCGTACGGCCCGAGCATCAAAATTCCGGGTGCCTGATGGGCAACATTCTTCATAGCGGGTGCAATCAACCTCCGAGGCGCCTCGAAGTTCCTTCAACGGAGCCTGGACCCTGCCCCGCTGGGCCCGAGCGCCACAGGATTTTTGCCTCGCCCTGCGTATCTTCGGCGATGCAAGAAGTGTGGGCAAAGATCGTCGCTTTCCTGGAAGCGGCCAGTAAACAACGGCACATGGTCGCCCTGCGCGACGGAATGATAGGTGCGGTCCCGATCATTCTGGTCGGCTCGACCTTTTTGCTGATCGGCGCTCAGGCTGAGGTGCTGGCTTATATCCCGGGGATGAAAGAATCGGCATTCTATGCCTGGTACGTCAAGGCGACCCCGATGATGCTGCTCCCCTACCGCTTCACCATGGGTTTGCTGGCGCTCTACGTCGCTTTCACCATCGCCGCCGCGCTGGCTAAAGAGTACGGGCTCCCGCCGATCCCCAACGGGCTGACGGCCATGGCGTGCTTGATGCTGACCGGAGAGATGGTCAAAGCCGAAGTCCATGGCGCCGGCAGCAAACCAGAATGGGTGCTTGCGGTCAAGCCGCTGGGCGCGGAAGGGCTATTCCTGGCCATTTTCCTGGGCCTGCTCACGGTCGAGGTGTCACGACACCTGACCTACGTCCCCAAGGGAAAAGACGGAGAGGATGCCACCGGCGGCATCCCTCCAGCCGTGGTTCAGGCGTTCGCCTCGTTTTTCCCCATGCTGGCCTGCGTCGGTCTGATCTGGCTGGTTCGGCACGCTCTGGGCTTTGATCTTCACCACTTCATCATCGAGCAGACCCAGTGGATGAAAGACCTGGGCGACACCTTCCTGGCCATGCTGGTGATCAATATCTTTCTTCACCTCTTCGGTGTGGCCGGGGTTCACGGCATCTCCGTGATCAACGCGGCCATGCTTCCGATCTGGCTGCAGTTCTTGACCGCCAACGCCGAAGCGCACGCCCAGGGACTCCCCCTCCCTTACGTGACGGCCTTCCCTTTCTATCAATGGTTTATCTGGATCGGCGGGGCGGGGGCGACGCTGGCCCCCACCGTGCGCTGTATGTTCAGCAAGAACGCCCACGTCCGACGCATCGGTCGCATCTCGATCGTCCCGGCGATTTTCAACATCAACGAACCGTTGCTTTTTGGGCTGCCGGTAGTTGCCAATCCGGTCCTCGCGATCCCGTTTATCCTGGCTCCACTGGCCTGCGGGACCGTAGCGTACTTCGCCACAGCCTGGGGCCTGGTCGGGAAAGCGTTCATCGAGGCGCCCTGGGTCATGCCGTGTTTTCTGGGCGCCTACCTGTCGACCTCGGACCTTCGCGCCGTGGTGCTGCTGCTGGTCAATTTTGCCATCTCGTACGTGATCTGGGCCCCTTTCGTGCGGGCCTACGAGCACCGGCTCGCTTCCGCCGCCGTTGCGGAAGGCGACAACCCGCAGCCTTCCGCCGTCGGAGAGTCAAAGGCCTCCCCCCACTAGCCTTCGCCCTGGACGCTTTCCCCTGGGAGAAAAAGGGGAGTCCGCCCTCGATCACCGAAATCTCGAGGTAATGCGTCGTTTTCTGAACTTCTGCCTGGTGCTGGTGCTGCTGGCCTCGGTCGGCTTCGTGCTGTACAAGGCGAAGATTCTCCCTTTCGCCCGCTCGAACTCGGGCGTTGCCTCGAACCCCACGCCGGCTCCGGTGGTCTCCCGCGACAGCCTGCGGATCAGCGTCTCGCACCGTCCGGAAGCGCTGCTGGTCAGCGCCCTCAAGCGACTGCTCGAGGCGGAAAACAGGACCATCGAGGTGGTGCCGTTCGACCCGGAGAGCTCCTGGCTGGAGCTGGCCGCTGGCGAACTCGACCTGGTGATCGCCCCGGTTGGCGAAGCGGTCACCGCCCAGGCCCGTTTTCAGGCCGGCAAGTTCCTTTTTGCCAGCGGGATGTCCGAAGGCTACGACCTGGTTCTGGCCGCGCCCGCCCTGCAGGGAGCGCCCACCTCGCTGGGGATCTCGGGCAGCGAGGGCAGCGAACTGTTCGCCATCTCGAAGTTTCCCGAGGCCCGTCTGGTGGCCGCCGACGACCCCAAGCAGCTACAGGGTTGGCTGAGCGAGGGCGCCATCGGAGCCGCCGTCCTACAAAGCGCCAGCCTGCCCCCGGAGCTGAGTCAGAGCGCCAAGCGGCTTAGCGCCACCAGCCCCCAGAGCCCCATGCCTACCGTAGTGGTGCTCTCCCGCGCCCTGAGCGAAGAAGGGACCGGCAACGCGACCCGCATCGAAGTGCTGCGCCACGCCCTGGATTCCTGGAACGGGCTGATCGGCTACCTGGCCAACCAGCCCGAACTGCTGCGCTCGACCCTGAAACAAGAAGCCGACGAGATGGGGGTCGATCTGGATACCCTGCTCAAAGACTACCGCTTCCTGACCCCGAATCAGGGCCGCGACGCCCTGCTGACCGGCTATCAGGACGGCGCCCTGAAGCAGACCTTCGACCTTCTGGTCCTGGCGCGCGTGGGCAACCTCAGCGCTCCCGACTGGAACTCCGTACTTGAGCTGCCGGTCTACCTGCAGTCCGTTTTGCCCGGGGGAGAGCAAGCCGCTACTCCTCCCACTCCCAGCGCCACTCCCCAAGCCGTCGCTTCGGGCAGCCCCACGCCCGGCGCCCTCACTCCGACCCCGTCGGCTCCCAGCACCGGCGGCGACTCGGGAACCCATCACTATGCGGGCGCCGCACCGGCCGATCCCTGGCCCGAGCCGCTGAAGATGAAAAAGGTGGCCAAATCGTTGAGCTACCCGCCGGCTCTGGCCGGCTCCCTGGTAGGAGTCGCCACCGAAGGCGGATTCCAGGCCTACGGTATCGACGGCAAGCAAGTTTTCCAGAGCGCGCAAGGCGGGGCCCCTATCGCGGCCCCGGTAGGCGATGACGGCCTCTTTTACCTGATGACCGCCGGCACGCTGAGCGCGCTCGACGCAAAAGGGAAAGCGGCCTGGAGCTACACGTTTGAAGGAACCCCCGGCGACACCCTGGTCCTGACGCCGGGCGAAGTCGTGTTCACTCTCGAAACCTCTGGCGGGTACCAGATCGTGGCCGTCTCGCGCCAGAGCGGCGAGGTCACCTGGCAGGACGCTCTGAGCAACCCGCCCGCTTCCGCTCCGGTGGTCGCCGGAACAACCCAGCCCGCGGTTCTTCTGATCGATGAAGAAGGCACGCTGCGCGCCTGGAACGCTCGGACCGGCAGCGGCCTGTGGCAGGCCAGCGTCGGCAAGCCGACCTTCCTCGCTCCGGCCGCTCTGGGCGACGCCCTGGCTCTGAGCTTCCCCGAGGGCGGCGTGCGCCTGCTCTCGCTGGCCGACGGCTCCTCGCTCTGGGAGGCGGACCTGGGCACCTCGCTGACCAGCGGCCCTACCCTGACCGAAACTCTGGTTCTGATCCCTGCCCAGGATAAAACTCTGTACGCCCTGGACCGTACGAACGGAGAGATCCAGGGGAAGGCCCGACTCGCGGCTCCTCTTTCCACCCCGGCCGTGGTCGTGGACGATCACGTCTACTGCGCCGACGACTCGGGCAAGGTTCACTCCCTGGGCCTGCCGGGATTGGAGCTAAAGTGGAGTAAACCGCTGGCCCCGCAGGGCGTCGGTCTCAACGGACCGGTCTTCTCGAGCGACCTGTGGGCCCTGCTGGCCGACGACGGCACCCTGCTGGCGTATCCTCGTTAAGGTGGAGCGGCGAAGCTCAGCAGCGCGGGCAGGTCTCGCCGAAGGCCCTAGACGCAACTCCCGACAGCGCCGAGGTCAACCTCAGCGGGTCGCCCGCCAGGTCAGCGGTCCGCCCAGGAACGACAGGCCGATACTGCCAGAGCCCTGACCGGCTTTGACCTGCGCTTCCAGCGTCCCCGCCTTGTTCAGCCCTTCGCGCAGCGCTTTGCTGCCAGAGGTCGAAATCGGCGTCAGCGTTGCGTGGGCACTGCCGTCGGCGGCCACGGCGCCGCGCAGCGAATAGGTACCGTGCGCGGTCTGCAGGGAGCCGCCGCTGGGGCGATAGGCCAGGTCCAGCTGCAGGCGCCCGGTGACCGTCTCGTCCTTGAGCTGTAGGATCAGATTTCCGGTGACTCTGGCCTCCCCGACCATCCCTTCCAGCGGAAGCATAGCCGAGAGGCGCCCCTTCAGGGTCTCTTCGCAGCCGTTGCTGGTGAACTCATCTTCCAGAATCTGGACCTTCACCCCGTCCGGCGACGCCTTGTCCAGGAACAGACGCCCTTTCAGAGCCAGGTTGGCGGCCCGAGACTTCCCGGTGTTGGGGCATGGCTGAGAGCCGCGCAAGGCCAGGCGCACGATGCGCTGAGACGGAACCAGGGAAACGGTCCCGGTAAAGCTCCACCCGGCCTTTTCGAAGCGAACGTTGGCGCGCACCTCGTCGAGCCTCGGAACGGCCAGGTCCAGCGCCTCTCGCAAGGCTTCCCCGCGCTTACGTTCGGCGGGCACGCGAGCGTCGATCTGCCCCCGTTGGACCAGCAAGCGAAGGAAACGCTGCGGCTCTTTGCGGGTCTCTTCCCACCAGGTCGCCACCTCGAGCGGGTCAAGACCGGAAAAAGCGCGTTTTTCCAGTTCACCGCTGATCGGCGCCCAGATGGTGGCCCACTCTCCCGCCTTCAGCGGCTCTTGCTGCAGCAGTTCAGGCAGGCCTACCCGCTCCATGATAGCCCAGCTGGCGCTGGCTGACCCGTCAGGGAGCTGCTCGGTCGGTGGCCCCTGACGCAGATACGTCTCGACCATCTGTCGGCTGATGGTCCGCATCGCGGGGTCCTGCTGGGCCACGGCGGGCGCCCTCCAACCCCAACACAATCCCAGAAGCGTTCCCAAAATCAGGGAAAAGCGTAGACCTCTCAACTGCCAGAGCTCACCCTTCGGATCCCCTGGCGGGCTTCGAACATCTTCTGGAATTCGTGTCCGAAGCGAGGATTGATAACGATATGATGTTCATCACGACTGCTGCGGAGATAGATGCGGTCGAACAGATAATCCTGCTGAAGCTCTTTGAGCAGATTTTTCCGTTGGTCCGGGCTAAGGTTGGCGGTCGAAAAGCGAGCGGCCACGCCTTTGCCCTGCAGCTCTTTCTCCCAGCCAGACCGCCCTTCGGAGGCCTGTCCCAGTTCCAGGATCGGCAAGCGTGTCTCCTTGCCGTTGAGCCGGCTCAGACGGTCGCGCAGGTGCAGGAGATAGCCCACCGTCTCGGGCCGAACCCAGGCGTCGCGCTTGGCGCGAGGCTCGGGTTTCCAAGCCTCGTCAGGAAACTTGACCAGGAAACCGGCGTTCATCGCCTTCTTCAACCCGTCGTCGCCCAGGAACGTCGGCAGACCACGTACCTCTCCCGCCAGCTGAGGCAAGGAGTAGCGTTGCACCGCCTGGTTCAGGTAGGACTCTCCCGCCATCACGCCCGAGAGCGATCCGAGCACTTTCCAGGGATAGATGTCGCTTTCGTCCCCGAGCGCCAGGTGGCTGTTCGAGGGGGTCGTCTTCTCGCCCTCGACGGTGCGCAAGCCGTTGAGCATCTCGCGGCTGCGCGGGTCGTTCCACAGATCCAGATAGGTGACGTTCAGCTTCTCCAGCGCGTTCAGGAAGGAACTGCGGTCGCTAGCCTGAGGATACAGCACGCTGGCGTCGTGGCGTCGCAGATAGTCGTAGAGGATATCGTCGTGGTTGAGGACCCCTTTGTGGTAGGCCCCGATGGCGTGGTCCACTCGCCCACCGTAGTTGGACAGCAGGTAGTCGAAAAACAGCACGACGTCTTCAAGATTACATTCCGCGATTGCGCGCTCGTCGCTGACCCCGGCCTCTTTGGCCATCTGGCGATGGCGCTGCTCGATATTGAGGCGGGCCGCCATGGCTTCCAGCTTTTTCGCCTTCTCGATGCGAGCCGGGTCCTTGTCGATGCCGCCCTGGTATCTTTCCCACTGGGCCTGCTCTTTCAGCCCGGCGGCCTTGCGGGCAGCGTACCGATGGGCTTCATCGACTGCTCCCCAGGTCATCTGACCCAAACCGGCCGCGTCGGCCCAGGAGACCTTGTCCGAACCGCCCGAGTTCTCCCAGGACGTGATGGCAAGCACAGGATAGAACGGAACGCCGTGGCGCTCGCACACCTTCTGCAACAGGTCCTTGTACTTGCGAATGGTTCGGTGGTTGGTGGCCAGGTCGTGATTTTCCGTCGGATGGTAGACCACGTGGTGGAAAGAGAGGATCTCGGCCACCATCTGGCGCTTCTGAACGTCGCTACGCTCGGGGAACACCTTCTCCAGCATGGTAGCGACGGCATCGATCTCGGCCTGCGGGTACTTTCCGTGAAGATAGTACTCGCGCAGCGTTCCCTGACCGCTCCACACGGGGCGAGGTGCGCTGGCGCTCGAGCCTTTGGCCCCCGAAACAGCGCTGAGAAGCTCCGTTTCGCTCGCCGACCCGCTGCCGTTCGCCACGGTTTTCGCCTTGGGTTGAGCACAGCCGCCCAGGAAGAGCGAACCGATCAGTAGACACGCGCAGGAAAGGTGTTGAAGTCTCACGTTGGGATGGAATTCGCAAGAGGCTAAAAGGTTCCCGCCGTTTTTTCTCCTCCCCGTTCTGGAAAGGCGCCCGGGGCGTCACGCCGAAGGCTTCCCGATATGAGTTTTGCGGGGAAACAGCTCGGTGCTCGGGGGGAAGCGGCAGCGCTGGCCTACCTGAATGGCCAGGGCTATCTTCTGGTCGAGAAAAACTATCGCCGGCGCGGCGGCGAAGTCGACCTGGTCCTGAAGGACGGGCCGACCCTGGTCTTTTGCGAGGTCAAAACCAGCCGGCTGGGGGTGGCGGGCGAAAGCTACGGAGCCCGCCAGCGTCGACGAATGCGCTCTCTGGTGCTGGCCTACCTGGGCCGCACTGGCTGGAGCGGCCCCGTTCGGGTCGACCTGCTGGCTCTCGACCGCGAGCCCGGTAGCCCGCTCTACCGCCCCACTCACTTCCAGAACGTGCTCGAAGATGACTAGCGCGGTGACGGGTGAAGGGGCTGCAGGCAGGAGATAGGCCGCTTCGGAGAGGACTACCCCCTATCTTTATGCCTCGGAGGCTCACGTGAACCTACTCAAAACCCTGCTCCTGGCCAGCGTTCTTCTGCTCAGCGGCGGCCTGGTCTGGGCCCAGGACGAGACCGCCCCCGCCGAGCGCTCCTTGACCGGCGACTGGAAGGTCATGCTGGAAAGCAGCAGCACGCGCAAAGCGATCTTTTTCCGCATCGAAGAAAAGGACGGCCGTTTCCGTGGCACCATGTCCTCAAAAGAGATCGGCAGCCAGGACATGGACGGCCGCCGGGACGGTGACAAACTCCTGTTCTGGAGCACCTACACTTCGCGCGAAGGCGGCACCATGGAAAGCTCCTTCAAGGGCAAATGGGACGGCGAGGCGATCGTCGGCGACGCTCGTTTCTTCGAGCGCCCCTTCAAATTCCGCGCCGAACGGATGGCCAAGAAGGACTAGGGGCGCTGCCGGAAACCCCGTTGACATATAGCGACGTATATTTTGGGCAGGCGGAACTGGGCGATCGAGGTAATATCGGGAATATTTTCGACGAATCGACCCGTTTCGCATGCACAATAATAGAC
>JAEXNA010000125.1 GCA_023447635.1 Vulcanimicrobiota bacterium
CATCGGTATAAAGCAGCCCCGTAAACTTCGAAACAATCCCACCATCCACGCGAGACCCCGTCACCGTCAAATCCCCACCAGCCACCACAGCCGCCAGCGAATCCGCCTTCACATCAGCCCCGCCCAGAATGGTCACCTTGCCTTTAGCAACAAGCGCCCCACTCCCAGACAGTTTCTTGTTCAAAACCACGTCGCCATCCACATACACCAGCGCCCCATTCAGCACCAGGTCTGCATTAAACGTGGTCACCCCCGACGGACTCGAATACCGATGCATCCCGTACAGCGGCCGCCCATCGGTCACCACCGGCTCCGCATGCGCCGAATGCTGCCACCCCTTAATCGCAGGGTCGTAATCCAGAAACTTTATCTTCGGCAGCTCCTCTTGCTCCGTCGCCTTCTTAATCTCACCCCGACTCAAATTCACCGAAGCTTCCACGGTGTGCGTCCCGGTCGTCTGCGCAACCCCCACAACCTCCACCGCATCCTTGAGCGTCAGCGTCGCACTCACCCCGTTCGGCAAAGTCGAATTCGGAGCGCCGTTAGCCACAACTCCACCCTCGACCAACTCCTTGGACCGGTCCAGGCCGTCAGCCAATACAGCGGCACTCTCCACCCCACCAATCACAGAGTTCCCGCCAGCGATAACCGCCCCAGAAGAGCCCAGCGAAAAGGGCAGGGGAGGCCCCGTCACCATCTCATAACCAATGATCCGCTTGTTGCGAAACTGCGACACCGCCACCACCTGGCACATCCCAGAATCGAGGATCACATCATCGAGACCAAAGGTCTGCGACTGCCCACCAAGGTTGTTAATACTCTTGTATTCCGCCTTGGGATCAAAGGTCACCTCAGCCCAGCAACCCGAGTAGTCGGGGTGGTTCTCATCCTTAATCCCGACAAGAACCGTCTCTCGATTCTTACCAAAATCCCGGTCAGCAAGTATCTGCGCTTTCGTCTTGGCCAGCACCGTCTCCAACTGCAGCTGCGCCTTCTCGTCGAGCTCCAAACGATTCGTCATCGTCAAACTCAGCACCGTCTGAGAGTTCAGCAGCAAGACCGTGCTCAACACCAGCACCGCCAGAACTCCGCAGTACATCATCGACACCGCGCCTCTCGGCTTACTCTTCGCGCTTCTCACAACGCCTGACCAGCCGAGGCACCCTTCTCGCGTTGTCACGCCTCGCTTGTGCACTGCGCAGTGCACCGCGCCCCGCTGGCTTCGTCGTCCCAGAAGCTTCATAACCGCGACCTCATCACACCAGAAGTGTAGCTCAAATCTCGCGCCCCCGCCTTCCAGGTCACCACCACCGACAGTTCGCGCAGGTGCTCGGGGACCTCCTTCGAGACCGCCACCGCCGTCGTCACCTTGAACGGCCGGTCGTGTAAGGTCAGCTCGACCGACTTCTGTCCCGCCTCCAACTCCTCGAACGGAGTCATCTTGAAGCGAGCCACCTCCGACGACGCCAGGCGGATCGCCGTCCCCCTCAAATCCGCGTTCCTCTCGGCCTGCAGGCCCGAAGTGATCGCGCCCAGCATCACCTGCAGCAGCAGGCTGCAGCCCAGGATGGTCAGCATCAGCTCGATCAGGGTCAGGCCGCGAAGGCGAAGTCTACGCTTCATCGTTCACCTTCGTCATCTCGCGCCGGATCGCTTGGATGGGACGAGGCCGCGGCTTACGCCCATCCTTCGGCTTGTCCTCGGTAAAGCAGCTCGCCTGGATCTCCATCAGCAAAGGAGCGGTCGGAGCCCCCAGATCGAACTTGAACCCGATCACGTGGGTCGCCACCACCGACTTCTCCCGGGTGATGGCCGCCAGCCGCGCCCAGGCCCCCTCAGGAACCTCCGAAGCCGGACTCAGCGCCCCCGTAATACCGACCACCTCGCCCGGCTCCAGGCGCCAGCGCCAGAGCATCTCCGCCTGCTTGTCCCAGTGATAGAAGGCGTAGGCCGTCACCGCCGGTTCCTTCGGACCGCGGTAGTGCAACGCCTGACCCATCAGCACCGAGGTCGACCCCGGCGTGCTGTGCGTCCACAGGTAGCCGTCGACCGACTTCCGTAGCCCGTCGACCAGGGTCCGTTCGGCCACCACCAGCGCGCTGCGGTCGCGCGACGTCTTCTTCGACCAGGGCACATAGGACATCAGCTGCAGCAGCGGCTGGTAGGAAACCACGGCGAACAGCCCCAGCATCCCCAGCACCACCATCATCTCGATCAGGGTCAGCCCCCGCCGGGTCGCTCGCGCCAGCTTCATCGGGAAACTCCCACGCGAACGCCTCGGACCAGCGGGCTGATGGCGTCGCGGAACGCCTCCCTGGCCTCGTCCAGCGACGGATAGCGCTCGGCTGCGTCCACCTCTAACATGCGCATCACCACCCGCTCCAACTCCTCCGGAAGATCGGGGCGGAGGGTGCGGGGCGAGGGTCGTCCCTCGGACACTCCCGTCAGGATGGTCAGCAGATCCGCGTCCGGAGCCAGCTCCAGCGACGGCTTCCCGGTCAGCATCAAGAACAAGATGGCCCCCAGCGAGAACTGGTCGGTCGCCGGGTCGGACGGGGTCGGAGGCTGCTTCGCCATTGCCTGCAGCGACGCCCGCGGATCCATATATTCGAACGTCCCCGCCAGCGGCATCCCGAACTGGGTCAGCGCCACCGTCCGACTCTGATCGCGCGCCAGACCAAAATCGATCACCACCACCCGACCGTCGTTGCGCCGCAGCACGTTCAGCGGCTTCAGGTCGCGATGCAGAATCTTCTTCTGGTGAGCAAAGATGATCACGTCGAGCAACTGCCCAAAGATATCCTCGACCTCGGCGTACGACGGCAGAGGGTTCCGCTGCAGAAAAGCCTCGAGGCTCTCGCCCGGCACCAGGTCCATCACAAAATAGTCCTTGCCGTCCATCACGCCCCAGTCGTGAACCTTCACCACGCCCGGATGATCCAGACCGCAGAGCACCTTCGTCTCGATCTGGAAACGGGCTCGGTCCTGATCGTCGTGCTCGATCAGCTCCCTGGTCGCTCCGGCCAGGTCCACGCCGGTCCTCATCTTCAGAGCCACCATCGACTCTTTGCGAATATCGTCCTGAGGGAACGCCTTGAGCACCTCTCCCATCCCGCCAGAGCCCAGCTTCCCGACAATCAGCCACTTCCCAAAGGGGCGTTCATACTCGCCGCCAACCTCCGAGACCACGTCCTTGCGACGAACCGCCTCGCGTTCGACGGCCTTCGCGGCCAGTTTTTTCTTCAGTTGGAGGGCACCCGCGCCCAGCAGGAACAGCGCCACCACGCTGGTGGCGGCAAACGTCCTGGGCAGGTAGCGGGGGAAATCGGAGAGGTACTCGAGCCGGTTCTTAGGGTGAAGGTAGACAGAAAGCACTTCTCCCTCGGTAAGGTCACCCTCGGTGACCGTTCTCTGCCAGGCCTTTCGGTCTGGCGCTTCGATCACCAACTTCAGCGTTCTGTTCTCATCGAACTGGGAAGTGAGAGGGATACTGCCCTTACCGCTTCCCAGGGCGACAAGTCCGGTCGAGGTCGCTCCCACGCGACTCACCTTAGCGTCCGGCGGATAGACGTCAAAAGTCACCGTCTGAGCACAGAGCGGAGTCGCAAGAGCCCCCACCGTCAGGAGGCACCCGGCTAAGCGACGCAGGCGCGAGGCGCCTTTTCGATCGAATCCAACCATGGCAAGTTCAAGATAACCTTCCCTGACGCTTCGTTTCAGTGACAGGTGTCACCTAGCAAGCGAAAAGAGCACGAAAAATCTATACCCCCAATGCCGTGATGATCTGCCCCAGGGGCAAGAGCACCGCCACCGTCCAGATTCCAACAATCACGCCACAGAACATCATCAGAACTGGAGTGATCAGCTGCTCGAACGTGGCCACTCGCATGGAGAACTCTTCCTCGTAGCTACGACCGATGAAATCCAGCAATTTGGGGAGACTTCCCGTCTCTTCGCCCACGGCGACGGTCCCTACCACGATGGCGTCGAAATAGTCGGACTGCTCCATCCCTTGAGCGATAGTCTTCCCGCTTCTCATGGCATCGATAATGGTCTGGCAGGCCTCTTTGAAAACCGGGTCTCGCAGACTATATTTCAGGTTGCCGAGCGCCCTGTCGGCGGTACTTCCAGCTTCAAGCTGAAGGCTCAGGATGCGAGCCCAGTGCGCCTGGGAGACCGCCTTGATCACCACTCGCAAGGCTGGAACGTGGTAGCACAGGGCGTAAAGCCGACGCTGGATCGGAGCGCTACGGAAAACGTTGCTCCACTGCGTCTTCAGGATCACGGCGGACACGATCACGATCGCCCAGAACACGGGGGAGACGGACATGTCTGAGAAAGCAAAGACCAGCTTGCTGAAACCGGGCATCGGAAGTCCCAGGTCCTCGGTGAACTCACGAACGGCGGGGATGAAAAGCCTCGGCAGCACCGTCATCACGACCAGAATCCCGATCAGACAAAGAGCCGGATAGAGCAGAGCGTTCAGAATCTTGTGGCGGGTGATGTCCAGCGCCTCTTCGGCATCGGCGATGCGGGGGAAAACTTTGGCCAGGGCCCCGATCTGCTCTCCCGTCTCGATCAGCCCCTTGTTCAGGTCGTTGAACATGTTGGGGTAGCGCCGAATGGCATCGCCCAGGGTTTTCCCCTCCAACGCCAACGCATCGTAGACGCCGTAGGCCGCCGCCTGAAGGTTGGGATCAGGAGAGTTCTTCGCCGCCAACTCGAACGACTGGGCCACCGTGCGCCCGGAATCCAACAGCGCCGCAATAGTCCGATAGAAAACCAGCAGCGAGTCTTTACGGAGCGGACCCGTGTAGCGCACGTCCGCCTGAACCGTCATGTCGATGTTCTGATTTCGTGCCATAGGGTCGCTCCTTTCCAACACTGGACGAGCGTCCGTTCGACAAGCTATCGTTCATGCGCCTGCTTGCTAAGAGACTAGCAGTCAGGCCCGTTACTGGAAGGTCCGGACGCAAGCGCTCGGTCTATGGGGAGGTTCAGGGTGAGAGGGAAGATAGGGGAGGATGCGACAGGCACGCCGGAGCCGGGACCCGAGAGCTGGGGCTGGGCCTGCCGTACGGCGGAAGAGCGCCTGGTTCTCACGGTCCAGGAGTGGGAGACCTCTTACCACTTCAGCGAAAGACACATCGTCGAGTTCGCGTCCAAGGAAGAGTCCAACGGTCCCGCCTTCCGCGACCATTTTCAGAGCTTGGCCTCGCTGCTCACCGCAAATCCCCACCCGGCCTTGCTCCGGCTGGAAGGGGTTGGAGAGGAAGACGGCCGACTTTACCGCCTGTGGTCCCGCCGAAAACTCCTGTCGGCCTGCACCACAAGGGGAGGCAACAACGCGGCCCAAGGTCTCGAAGCTTTGCTTGACGGGTTGCTGCTTCTGGACTCCCTGGGGTTGAGGGTCGAGTGGTTGCACGTCCCCGCGTTCTCGGCGGATCCGTTCGGCTACTTTATCGCCAGGCTTCCGCTCACCATCCCACAGCTCTCGGGCTCCGTCTTCCCCGCTCCCGCCTCTCGGCCGGTGACGGGGCTGGACCTGCAAGTCCATCGCGGAGACGGCGCTACCGATCGCCTCTCCATCTTCCTGTCCTATCTTGCCCACTTCGCCAGCTCGCAACTTACCGGCGAGTGGGCCACCGTTGCCAACCCGCCCTTCGATGCCGAGGGTCAAGCGCTTCTCCAGACCTACGCCTCCCGGGAAGGCGCTTCGCAATACGCCAACGTCCGCCCCGCCCTCCTCGCGCTGCGCTCCACCATCTCACGCGCAAACCGCCCCCAGTAGGGAACGAAAGCTTGTTCGTAACGGTCCCACGTGGGACCGTAGCTCCGCCCTTCCACCCTCGCGCCTTCGAAGCGGCCAAGGTTGTCGAATACGAACGCGCAACCCCACTTAGCGCTTAGCTCCGCCCTTGCGCCCTCGAAGCGGCCAAGGTTGTCGCCTACGAACGCGCAACCCGCCCTTGCACCTTCGAACCGGCCCAGGTTGTCGAATACGAACGCGCCCCTTCCTTCCACGCCCTGCGCTCCGCCCTCTCCCGAGCGCGATAGAGGTAGAATAGCGCGCGCGAGGAGAATGTCCGCCAAATGCGGCGAGACGAATTAGAGCAGCTCCTGGTCCACGGCGAAAACTCCGGAGTCGAGTTCAAGCGAGACGACTGCCGGCCAGAACAGCTGGCCAAGGAGATTGTCGCCATGAGTAACCTCCAGGGCGGCACGGTCCTCCTGGGGGTCGAAGACGACGGCACTGTGAGCGGCATCGCGCGTCCCAACCTCGAGGAGTGGGTGATGGACGTTATCGCCTCCAAAGTTCACCCCTCCATTCTCCCTTTCTATGAAGAGGTCCAGCTTCCCGACTCCAGGAGAGTCGCTGTCATCAGTTTCCCAACGGGAAGTTCGAAGCCGTATGTCGTTCGGCACTCTGGGCGAGAAGAGATCTACGTTCGCGTCGGCTCGACTTCGCGCCTGGCAACCCGCGAGCAGCAGGCCTCGCTCTTCGCCTCGGGCGGGCTGCTTCACCCCGAGGTCCTGCCCGTCTCGGGAAGCTCCATCGCCTCCCTCGACCTTAACCGGGTAGAAGACTATCTCCGGCGAGTCCTGAGAGACCCCTCGGTCCCCGGTTCGGAGGAGGAGTGGAGTCGCCGGTTAGAGGGGATGGGGTTCCTGGTGGAGAGCGCTGGCCGGATGCTGGCGACTATCGCGGGCATCGTCTTGTTTGGCTTCGCTCCGCGCCGCTTCCTGAGGCAGTCCGGAGTTAGAGTTCAGGTCTTCGCAGGGACCGATGTCGATACCCGGGTCCTGCTCGACCACACCCTGGACGGCTCGCTCCTGGGCCTTTGGCGGGCCGACCCCGCAGGGAGCGTCAGCCTGGCTCAGCAAGACGAAGGGCTGATCGAGCGTCTGGCCGATCAGCTTCGCCCTTACCTTCAAGAGCCGGGAGAGGTCAACGCTCAGTTTCGCCGAGACCAGCAAGTTCGGTTCCCTCTCGAGGTCGTCCGCGAACTGGCCATCAACGCTCTGGTCCACCGCGACTGGACCCGGCCGATCCAGTCCGAGATCCAGATCTTCTCGGATCGACTGGAAGTCCTCAGCCCGGGCGGTCTTCACAATTCGATGACTGTCGAGAAGATGTTGGCCGGGCAGCGCCTGCCACGCAATCCGCTGATGGTCGAGACGATGCGTGACTACGGTTACGTTGAAGCGCGCGGCATGGGGATTCGGACCAAGGTCGTACCCCTCACCCGCCGGCACCTGGGCTCCGACCCCATCTTCGAAGCGAACTCGGACTACCTGCGGACCACCCTCCAGCTAAGCGAGCCACATTAGGCAAAGGCCTCGTCAGGCTGCTCAGAAGCCCGCCGGGAGAGGAGCAGCCGGTGCGCGTTCTCCCGCCCTCGATGCCTCCGATCTTGTCCAGTTCCAACACACAACTCCCCGCGCCCGAGCTGTCCCCAGCAGGGAGCGAAAGTCTGTTCGCCTCCACCCTCCAATAACCGCGAAGTTAGACAAGATGTCCGGGGAAGCATAAGCGCGCGCGTCGAAGTCTCGCCTATTCGGGCCCTTCTGCGTTGATGTATGGTGCTCCCCGTTAGTTGGACAGTAGATCGGCGGTTTATCATTCGATCTAGGGGGATGTTCGCTCAGTTCCAGGCGGCACAGG
>JAEXNA010000122.1 GCA_023447635.1 Vulcanimicrobiota bacterium
CAGCGAGCGGGCGCCTTGTGCGACCCGCACGACGCTGGCGTGAGCGCGGTACAGACCCGCCTCTCGGCAGGCGAACGCAGCGCGCAGGAGCTCCCCCTGGCCGACGACTCCGCAGCTCTGTCCGCCCCCCTGAAGGAAGCCGACCGCGATCCGCCAGAGCCCTTCGACAGCTTCGTTCTGTGAGGAGGAGAGGGCATCGGAAGGGGGAGGGGAGGCCACGACGCTATCGTCATCTCCTCCGACCTCGGACCCTTCTTCCGCTCCGCCCTCATCCGGCTCCAGCACGGCAAGGACTGCCAGGCGGTGCAGGCATTTGGGTGCCAGCAGGCAGCTACAGCCCAGATCGTCGAGCGAGGTCAGACAGCCGTCGCGCAGAGCCAGAGTGACAATCTCTCCGCCCGACGTCTCGACGCTTCCGTCCTCGCGCCAGGCCCAGCCCAGAGCCACCTGAGGCTCTGCGTCCAGCTTCTTGAGCAGGCGCGGTGAGATCTCGGAGGCCAACTGCGCGAGCAGCGCCGGGTGCGCGCGAGGCTTCACGAGTGGCTCCCGATCTGCTCGCCTACCCAGCGCGCTAACTCTAGAGGGGTCAGCGCGGCCACCGGCATCCCAGCCCCCACCACGGCGCTCGCCGTGGCTTCGCAGAAGCGCGGCTTGCCCGCATCGTCAAGAGCGGCCAGACCGAGCGGACGCGCTCCCGACTCGGCCAGCGCCCGCACTTCGGCCAGCAGCGCGTCGGGCGAACCGCCGTCTTCGAAGTCGCTGACCAGAATCACGATGCTGCGGGAAGGCACCTGGAGCAACCCTCGCGCGTAAGCCAGGGCCGGCGAGATCAGCGTCCCTCCACCCACCTTTACCTCCAACAGCAAGGCCAGCGGGTCGGCAGCGCGTTCGGAGAAGTCGATAACCGAGGTCGAGAAGGTGATAAAGCTCACGGTCACGGCGGGCAGTCCGGCCAGAATGGCCGACATCAGAGCGCTATAGATCACGGACGGCTCCATGGAGCCCGAGACATCGACCACCAGCACCACGTGCCAGTCTAAAGAACGACGCGCGCGGGTCTTGAACAGCATCCGCTCGGGCGCCAGCCGCCAGTCGCCCTGCTCGTTATGATGGGCGGTATGAAGGTTCGCGCGCACCGTTCGGGCTAGGTCCAGCGCTCCTCCCGGGCGGCGTGTGGGGCGTGGAGTGCCCAGACCCGCGAAGGCCGGTCGCAACCTGGTCGCCAGTTCGCGCACGAGTTCGTCGACCACCCGTTGGACCAGCGGCCGCAGTTTGGCCATCTGGCTTTCGGAAAGGCCTCCTACCAGCGACAGCGCCTGCTGCAGCAGCTCGACCGAAGGTCGAACCTTGCCCGGATCAAGAGCAAGCAGCGCCGCCTTCCAACCCCGGTCAGCGGCTCGCCCCAGCACTTCCTGGCGGACTGGCTCTCCGAACAGGTCGGCTACCTCGTCGCCCCACTCCCAGGCGGACAGCTCTGGCTCGTCGTGGCCTCCGCCTCCCCCCACCAGAGGAGATGAGCCTTCCCCGTGGCCCCGTCCATAGAGCTCGTCCAGTGCCCTGGCAGCCCGAGCCGCGCGTCCGCCACCTCGTGGGCTCTGTCCCAGGAGCAGTCGGAAGCGGTCCTCCACCGAGAGCTCGCCGCGACTGGTCACCGTATCGGAGGGCAGCTCTTCGGACGGCGCCCCCCCATCAGCAGTAATCACGAACGGAAGCCCCAGCCCCTCGACCTGACGACGTCCCTCGAGGTCGGCGAGTCTCAGCCGGGCCAGCAGTTCCGCCTCTAACGGCAGGGCTCGGTCCTTGAGAGAAAGGGCAGCGAAGAAGCGCCCCCGCTCGGCCGTGCTCAGCACCTCGAACGCTTCGCGCAAGGAGGGGACGCGGCGTAGAAACGCCTCGTCATCGAGGTCGGCCACCGCCACCGTCATCTGATGCACCAGGTCGGGTCGCGCTTCCAACAAGGGGGAGGCTAGAGCCAGCAGCCCTTTCCATCGTCCTACGAGAGTGGGATCGGCTGGAGCGTGCAGCCAGGAGGCTAGTCTCGGAGCGATCTCGTGCGCAGCCGAGCGAGTGGCTTGTCCCTCTGCTGGCTCGTCGGTCGTTTCGGACTCTGTCTGTTCCAGGTAGAGAAGCGCCGCCGTTGCGGCACCTTGCATCAGCGGGGAGCCCTCGGTGGACATCCTGGACAGGGTGTAGCGGAAGCGAAGACCGGGGTCTTGGAGCCGGAGCAGGTCGCCCAGGGCGCGGGCATCGTCTAGCTGATCCGAACCCAGGAGGCCGTCCACGGCTTTGACCGCCGAGACCACCAGGGTCTCTCGGACCTCGGGTCGATCCCATCGGAAGGCCGCCACGGGCACCGGGGGCACGCCTTCGTCCTCGGGGGGGAGGCCCGGAATCTGTCCCAGCTTCAGGCGGTCGAGCAGTGAGATAGCGCTCAGCAGTTGCGGAAGGGTAGCCGTGGTCAAGAACTCTCCGGTCAGGGCGTCGAGAAGTTGCGAGACAAGGTCGGGGAGGGCGCACTCGGCGGCCCCGATAAGACGGGTGAGTAAAGGGGTTTCGGGATCGAGCAGCGAGCCGCGGGCCGCCTGGGCCAGCGTCACGCCCCGCAGGCCCGCCATCTCGACCCCGGCCACCGAGTGAGGCGTCCAGTCCAGCCACCAGACCTGGGTTAGAGTGTCGCCAGAGTCGCGATGCGCCCCATAGTCGACCCCGCAGTACTGCAGTCTTTTCAAAGTCACGTGACGGCTTCGGTCGAGTGGGGAGCGCAGAGGATCGAGTCGCATCTGCTCAGGGCCGAGTGGAAGCCGGAGTTTTTCCAGAACGTCCTCGGTGTGTGGGAGCAGGCCAGAGGTCGGCGTGCCTGGAGCGAGCCGTCCGCGACGCTTGGCGACCAGCACGTTCTCCAGCGCTTTCGCTAGAGCGCGCCCTCGGCCTAACAATTCTCCCTGAGCCATGCTGGTCTGAACGGCTTCCAGGAATTCCCGTCGTCCAGGAGCGGGCAGCCCTCGAAGGGACGCCAACTCCAAACAGATCCGCACGCACTCCTGGGCATCGGGACTGCCCGCAGGATGACGTTGCGTACGAAGGTCGCGACACAGCTCGACGGCCAGTTCGCTGACGATGTCGCGCAGCTTCCCAGGCTCCAGACCCGTCTCATACACCTGCTGCTGCCAGCGCGGGTCGCGGATGCCGGCAGGGTAGCCAGAACGCGAATCGAGCAGGTCGAAGCTGTAAGGGACCAACGAGGTCCGCACCTCACGCGGGGCGTCGGACTCGACTTCCTGCCAGAGCTCTGGAGCCTCCAACAGGGCCGCCGCGTGAAAGCTGCCGATCACGGCGGCGATACGCTCCTCTTTGCGCTGGGCCAGCGCCCTTCGCATGGCGGTTTCCCGCGCCAGATCGCGCGGCCTCAAGCCCGGCTCTGCGGCGTCGCTCAGCCTTTGCACCCAGCCGACCAGCAGAGCTGCCTGGCGCAACGCCTCCGCTGTCGAACCGGCGGCGCGCGACTCGATCTGGATGTCCCACATCTCGTCGAAATCGGGGCCGCCCAACCTCTCCAACCAGCCGTCCAGGCTTCCCGCCTCGCCCCCCTCCAACCGGACCGGAGAACCCTCGACCTTCACCCCGGCGGGCAGGTCGAACGGCACCACCGGCACGTTATGACGATGAGCCCAGCGTACCGCCACGAGTTCCGGCGAGAAGTCGGCGAAGGGATAAAAGAACAGCCGGTCGCTGTCGTCGGCACCAGCTAGCGCGATCGGAGCTTCCGTGAGGGGGTCTCCCAGCCAGGGCAACCAGCTCTCGAACTGAGGCGGCAGTTCCAGCAGAAGAACCTCTGGAGCGTAGCCGTCCAACCACTCTTCCATGCGCGCCGCACAGGCCGGTGAGTGGTGACGCACTCCGATCAGAAACGGTCGCCGGCATTGGGCCAGCCGCTCCAGGGTAGAGATCATCCCTCCAGAACGGCCCTTAGCTCCAGCAACCGCTTCCACACCCGACCGCCCTCGGCCGCGCGTTTGCTGACGGCTCCGTCCCAGTAGGAAAGCAGGCGAGCTCGGTCCTGGGTGTCGTCCTTGCTGACCACGCCCAGCAGATAGCCCGGCAAGAGCGACAGCGGGTCGCGCTGGCTGGGGAAGAAGCTGGCCTGGAGCGACATCGAGGAAGCGACCGCGACGGCTTCGGCCGTGCTCATCACCGTGCCGGGTTTTTCGACCGACCAGCCCTCGACCGAGCGGCCTTCCCGCAGGTCGCGGAAGGCGGTAACCAGCGCCTCCAGGATAGAGTCGTCGAGGGCGAACGGCGTTCCGACCGGGGCCACGGCGGCCATCGCCTGGCGGCGCACCAGGGCAATTTCGGCGTCGCGATCGGCGATCGGCGGGACGACCTCGAAGTTGAACCGGCGCTTGAGCGCCGAGGACATCTCGGAAACGCCCTTATCGCGCAAGTTGGCCGTGGCAATGATATTGAACCCAGGTCTGGCGTATTCGGCCTGACCCAGTTCGGGGATTCCCATGCGACGGTCGCTGAGCAGGGAAACCATAGCGTCCTGCACCTCGGGCAGGCAGCGCGTCAACTCCTCGACTCGGGCCAGAGCGCCGTCGCGCATGCCGGTCAGGACGGGGGAGGGGACGAGCGCCTCGGGCTGAGGCCCTTTGGCCAACAGCAGCGAGTAGTTCCAGCCGTAGCGAAGCTGCTCTTCGGTAGTGCCTGCCGTGCCCTGGACGGTCAGCCCGGAGGTGCCCGAAATGGCGGCCGCCAGCAGTTCGCTGAGCATGGATTTCGCCGTTCCGGGCTCCCCGACCAGCAGTAGCCCGCGCTGGCCGGTAAGGGTAATAACGCAGCGCTCGACCAGCGCCCGGTCGCCTACGAATTTCGGACTAATGGTGATTGGCGTAGCCTTGCTCAGCGGCCCTTTCGAGCCGACGATGAAGGTCACGACCGAAGCCGGGGAGAGCTTCCAGCCCGGAGGTTTTGGACCGGAATCCGCCTTGTGCAGCGCTTCGAGTTCGTCAGCGTAAAGCTGCTCGGGCGGCGGGGCCTGAATCAGCTCCGTCATCTCTTGCGACCTTTCTTCGTGCTGTCGAGCGCTTTCGACTCGTCGTAAGCCGGGGTGTCGCCATCGAGGACACGCTTCCAGGCCATCCCGAAGGTGTCGCCGAGCGGGCGGGGCGAGAGCACGTGGTCCAGCAGGTAGGCGGGAGGGTTGAAGGGCAGCTGATAAAGCGGCACTTTCCAGCTTTCCATCGGCAGGTGCGGCGCCTTCAGATCCTCCCATCCACCGGGCAGGAAGTGAGCCCGCCCGGCTCGGGACCGCTTGGCTTCGAGGACCAGTTCTTTGCCCACCAGTTCGGCGGCGGCTTTCTTGTACTCGCCGGCGCTCCAGCCGTTCCAGAGCTGCACGTTCTTCGAAGTAGGACGCGCTAGCGCCAGAGTCTGCAGGTACAGGGTGGCGGCATTAGTGCTGATCTCGAAGTGGGCAGCAACTTCGCCGACCAGATGAGGAGCACTGACGTTAGGATTACCTTCATACACACCGGGTGCGGTCGCTTCCCCCATCCGCTGAACTAGCGAGGCGAAGTCCGGGTTCTGGGAAATCCACCAGGCCGCCCAGCCGGTATGCGGGAGCAGCGTGGCAAAGGAGCGGAAGATATCGTCATCGGGCCTGTACTTTGCCGGGTGGTAGGTGATGCGTTGTGACCACTTGTTGTCCTCGAAGCTGAACCCGGCCTGGTCGGCCGCGTGTTTAAAGGCTGCACTCGCTTTCTCGTCGCTGCTGTAGATCGAGCCCATGGCGAACACCAGTCCCGGATGTTTCAGGCGCTCTTGCAGCAACGGCCAGACTTTGAGCACCGCCTCGCGCAGCGGGTCGCCGCTAGGGGCGTACTCGTAGAGATGGCTCAGGTAGAGCACCAGCGTATTCAGATGGTGCTCGCTGAACGCCTCGGTCCACTCGGCTTCCTGGCCCGTCGTGTTCTTCGCATAAGGGCTATCGGCAGGCGAGCTGAGCCAGCCCAGCATCAGGCCAGGTTTGATCATACGCGCCAAATCGGCCAGCCCTTTGAGCGTCTCTTCCGAGGCGGCCAGGCGTCGCCCGACCACCCGGTTCCAGGCGGCGGCTAAAAGCTCGGCGTTCTGCTCGGGCTTGCTCCAGAGCTCTTCAGGATCGGCGGGCATCGCCTCGCGGTAGATGCGTAGTCGCGCCTCGCTAGTGATGTTGTTCAGGTTGTCGCGCGCCACCCGGGCTTCGGCGGCCTTGAGCCCCATCGCCTCTCGCACCTCGGTGGGCAAGAAGTTGGCCTCGTAGGTGCGGAAGTAGGGCAGTCCGGCGCAGACCAGACAGGCTTCGGCCAGCGACAGTCCGGTCAGCTCGGAGAGTCGACGAGGCTCTTCGGGGTTCCACGGTCGAGGGCCGCGCTCGCGGACGAGGTTGGCCAGGCTTTTCAGGCTCTCGGCGGTTTCCTCGGCGGGAAGCGCCGAGGCGGAGACCAGGTTCGTCTTGTCGGGCACCTTGAACTGCCCACCGTGGTGGAACTCGATCCCGCTGTGCACGGCGTCTTTGCCCCAGCCGTCGCGCTCGAGCAGGTAGCCGTTGGCGCCGTCGATCAGTTGAGTCGAGGAGTGGTAGGAGACTTCAGGCAGGTTCAGGGCGATCCGCCGGAAGCTTTTGGGCTGCCCGTAGAGAGACGATTCCGCCCAGCCTTCCAGCAGGTCGGCGGCGACCTGGCACTCGGCGCGGTCGCCGAACGGCGCCACCGCGCGCCAGGCCAGAGAGCGGAAGCTTCCGGCGAAGCCGCTCAGGACTCCCAGCGGAGGAGTGTTAGAGGGGTCGGGAGGGGAGAAGATGGACGAAGGAGGCTTCGAAAACAGGCCGGCTACCTTCTGCAGCAACCCCGGCTTGGGTGCTTCGCTGAGCTTCTCTACCATACGGTCGAGGAAGGCGATCTCTTGGCGCAGATCGTGATCGTTGTTCGCGTTGATGAGAAACGAACTGAGCAGCTCTTTGAGCGTCATTGCGGGCAGGGGGGCAGAGCGGGGCCCGGCGTTCTCCGGCAGGCTGTTCACGAAGTTGCTTAGTCGCCCCTGAAGCTCGTTGGCGAGCTGTACGGCGCTTTGCACGCCCGCTGTGATCCGGGCGTCCTTCAAAGAAAGCTTGCCCTTCCCCTCGAGCAGCTTGGCGGCCGTCGCGTCGCTGATTTCTCGCAGTTGCAGCGAGTCAGCCTCATTGCGCCAGCGCAGCAGCGGCCACCAGATATGAGGCAGTCGGAAGGTGAGGCTCTGCGGGAAAGTATCCCAGTCGGCCAGGGTGGCCTTGCTCTCGGGGTCGGTCACGGCCGCCGAGTTGTGACGGTAAGTGAGCAGACGTCGCCCACCAGGTATCGTCACGGCGCCCTGGGGCTGGGCCTTACCTCGAATGCTCGAGAGCTCGCCGCTACAGCTCCATCCGTCCAGGGTTTCCGCTTCCCAGCGGCTCTCGTCGTCGTCGGTGCGCAAACGAAAACCGTGCATTCCGAGGTCGCCAGGCAGCGGATACAGCGAACAGACGTGCAGGGATAGCTTGGTTCCCGGCTGGGCATAGTCTTCCAGGAACGCCGGCAGGGAGAAGCGGCCGGCTTTCCCAGTGCGAGGGTCGTACTCCCGCAGACGCGTCTCTCCGGACGTCCACTCGGTGTTCCAGCAGGTCTCTCCGTCGCAGAACATTCGGCCGGATGAGTTGGGAATTTCGGCGTCGCCGGCTTGCACCGCCCGCCCGCCGAAGGTATGACCGATTCCCGGCAGTTCGGCGGCAGGGTTGCCCAGCGACGAAGATGTGTAGCCCGTGATCGACACGGGTTGACCACCGCTCCAGCTGCCGACCCGGTCGTAGTTGTGGTAATACTCGGTGAGAAACTGTCCGCCGATGAAGTAGGCGCCGTTGAGACGGGCGTTGGCGGGCAGCCGCAGGTCGTGGCGGCCCAGGATTCCGTCGTAGCCCACCGCGATGGCGCGGGTCGAGTTCGAAATCACCAGGTTAGGAAAGTACCCGTCGTACTCGAGTTCGACCTTCCCGTCGGGGCTCAGCTCCTGGACGGCTTGCTCCATGGCAGGCCAGGTCAGCTCGTCGGGCACGAAGCCGCGAAGGGTGCGCCCTAGAATAGCGGCGATGGATAGGTTCTGCACCCGCTCGCGCAGGTCGGCGTAAGGCGCCAGCAGTTCGGGAACGCCGAACCCTTCCCAGCTTTCGAGCAGCGTTTTCAGGCGCGGGAGAGCGCCTCGTTCCAGGTCGTCGATCTGGTTGCCCAGCCCCTGTCGTCGAAGCTCGGTCCAGCCGGGTTTGCCGATGATAGCAGCTTCGAAGCTCGAGTTTCCGGCGTGGCGCTCGAGCGATTGCAGCAGGATCGCTTTGAGCTTAGGCTGCTCCATGCAGTGCTTGACGTCACGACGCCGCTCGGCCCCGGTGGCGGTAGCCCAGGCCGAGAGGTCGCTGGGGTAGATGTAAGTTTCGGTTTCGACTTCGAGCGCGATCCCGAGACTCAGCATCTCTTCGCACAGGTCCAGATCGAGCAAGCGCCAGCCAGTGCGGACTTTGACCGGCACGCCTTCTTGGGTGAGACGGTCCGCCATCCGCCTGACTAGCGGGAACAGGGCGTCGGGATTTGGCGCGCTGCTGTAGGTCGAGAAGCTTCCCAGGATCCCACTGAGCCATTCGGCCACAGCGCCTTCGGACATCTCTTCAGGGCGCTTGTCGGTAAGGTAGCGGGTCAGATTCCACTCTTCCAGCAGCCCCAGCCAGGTCTCGCCGTGCTTGAGGCGGTCGCCACCAAAGACGGGCTTGAGCTTTAATACCGCAAGGCCAAGCTCGGTGGAGCCCTTGCATAACTCTTTCACACTGGCTTTGGCGGTATTCCAGAAATCGATCGGGGCGCGAGCCAGCGAGGCCGCTCCGAGCACCTCTTCCACGAAGGCGCGCTCTTCCGATTTGACCTCCTTGCCCGCGGCTTTGGCGAGTTTGTTGAGGTCTTTGAGCATGGCGGCCCAGGGCGGCATTCCGCCCAGGGTGCGACGCAGGCAAAGCTCGCGATACTGCTGGTACGCTTCTTCGGGAGAGCGTTCTTTGGCCAGATCGGTGGCGTAGCCGGTCAGCGCCTTGACGCTGATCGCTCCGGCCAGGGCAAATTCCAGGAAGGTGTCGCGACGCAGATTTTCATCGACGGTCAGAGCGTGGACTTTCTCGGAATCGCGAGCCTTGGTGAACATCTGGGTGGCCATGTTCGAGTTGCTGTTTTCGAGGTAGACGCGCCCCGCTTCTTCGTAGAACGAGGGCAGGAAGTGCGGGACAGAAGCAGCCAGGCGTCCGGCAATGGTGGTGAAGCCGTCTTTGGCGGCACCGGGTTTGGAGCGGACCAGACGCGCCTGAGCGCGGAACTCCTTGACCACTTCCAGGGCCAGCGAGCCGCGCGCCGGGTCGTGGATCAGGGCCCAGGCGGGGAAGACCAGGCCTTTGCGAAGCTGGCGGCCGACCGGGGTGGAGGGGCCTGCGGGGTGGCTGAAGCCATGGAACTCCATCCCCAGGTCTTCGGCCGGGACCAGGGTGGAGGGGACCAGACGGGCGACCACGCGCTCGCCCAAGGCGGGGTGCAGGTAGTGGCGAGCGGCGACCTCGTCGAGGCGCTTGTCCGTGTCTCCCGATAGTGGCGCGACGCCGCCGGCTTGAGCGATCTGATAAGGGTTCATTCTTCCTCCTTCTCGACCACGCGTCCGGCGTGGATCAGGCTGGCCATGCGCACTCCTTCGGAGTAGGCGACGGCTCCAGCCTGGGCAACGGTCAGCGGGCGCTCGCGCTCGTCGACCCAGGCGAGTTCGCCCGTCTCGGTCTCTTCTTCGGGGCTTCCGGCTCCAACCCAGAAGCGGGCCTCCACCAGACCTGTCTCTCCCCACACGGGGCAGCAGGCAAATCCACCGCGCACCGGGTAGCCGTGCTGACGGGCGCGACCCTGCACGTGCAAGATCTGGGCAAATTTGCCGTTGCTGTAGCTGTCGACCGAGGTGATCTTCTCGGGTTCGGCCGGCAGCGGCCAGCACTCGCGGAACAGTTGCACGACCTGCTGCGAGAGGTCGAGTTCGGTGAGCACTTCGCGGTACTCACCCAGGTTCTCGACCCGGATCGGATGGGGCACGGTGACCTCGCTCGCGGTGTCGAGCCAGACGGATTCGCCGTCGATGTCGACCAGACCGATCCCCTTGTCGGGATGGACGTCGCGTAGGAAGCCAGGGGTCGCACCGGGCGCCTGGACAAGCAGGTTGAGCAGGGGAGAGCGCCAGTCGGGATCGGCCCACACCTCTTTGAGGAGCGCCGTGGGGATGGGCAGGCTGCGCAGCATCCAGCGCTCGACGGTGGCCTGGCACTCGACGGCGTGGCGGGCTAGCCAATCGCGCAGTTCGAGCATGGAGATGCCCTGCTCGGATTCGCGCACCGGCTTGGGGACGGAGGTGAGGACCTTACCTTTACTATTGCGACAGACCAGCTTGGCACCATCCAAGGCCAGCGCGTAGCCGCTTTCGAGTTCTACCCAGTTCATAGGAGGTCGCCTTCGGTTGCCTCCCTGGCAGCTCCTCGCCTCCCGATGGGTTTATTGGAGGTTGCTTTGCAATGTAAAGCGAAACGGTGGGAATGTATCGTTTTGGCTGTCTGGTGATGGTGTTGCTGGTTTTCTCGGCCGTCCACGGCTGCAAAGTCGGCCTGCTCGAGCCGGTTCTGGAGGCCACTCCGTCGCCTCCCCCGGTCGAGCGAGTCGAGCGCTGGCCCAGCCCGTCCGGGGGGCTGGAGGTCGTGGTACTGACTCGTAACGGCGGAGCGACCGTGGCCTATCGGACGGATGTGCACGTTGTGGAGGCGGGGGGAGAGCCCCAGGGCGAGCCGCTGATCCTGGCTTCGCGAGTTCGCGATCTGAACGTCGAGTGGGCCTCCGAGCAGCAGGTCGTTCTCAAGGCCAGCCAAGCCCAGGTCTTTCGACTAAAGCGAGAGTTTCTGGTCGCGGGGTCCGGGCCTAAGGTCCGTCTCGAGTTGCAGGTTCCCAACGCCGGGAGGCTCTGACGGTCTCCGGATGTGGGGCGGAACTTCCGGGTCGGCGAGAGAAGAGCGGGTTGGAGGCTGGAGATGTTCGAACAGAGCGCGGCGTATTACGACCTGGTTTATCAGTCCAAAGACTATCACGGAGAGGCTCAGAAGCTAAGCTCTCGCATTCCCGAGAGCGCCCGCACGCTGCTCGATGTGGGCTGCGGCACGGGGCAGCATCATCGCTATCTCACCGACCGGTTTGCTGTGCACGGTGTCGATCTGAACTCGACGATGCTCGAGATGGCTCGAATCAAGAATCCTCGGGCGGAGTATCACGAGGGCGACATGCGCTCGTTTGCCAGGGGCGACGGTACGATGTCGTGACCTCCCTGTTCAGCGCGATCGGCTACTGCCTGACGCTCGAGGACGTGGTCGCCTCGCTTCGCACGATGGCGTCACACCTGGCCGAGGACGGTCGACTCCTCCTGGAGCCGTGGCTGGAGCCGCAGGTCTGGACCCCTGGCCGCATCTTCAGCGAACTGAGCGGCGACGACAGCGTGCAGGTTTGCCGCATGAGCGAGAGCCGCCTGGAAGGGCGCGTGTCGGTGGTGGAGTTCCACTATCTGGTCGGGCAACCGGGACAGGGCGTCACCTCGTTCCAGGAGACCCACCACCTCGGCCTCTACACTCGCGAAGAGATGCTGACGGCCTTCGAAGAGGCCGGCCTCGCCGTGACTTTCGATGAAGTCGGACTCAGCGGACGCGGCCTGTACACCGCTCGGCATCCTTGAGGGATCTCTAGCGGAGGGTGCGAAGGCGAGGAGATGACGTTGCGACACTGCCTCCTCCCTCTGCTCTTCCTCCTCCTGGCCCCAGCCCACGCCCAAGAGGAGCCGGCTCCAACCGTCCTTCCCGACCCGGTCGGACAGGTGATGTACGTGCGTCAGAGCCCGGCCGACAGAGTGGCGGCTGGATGGCTGGCGCTCGTGGCGAAGCGTCCGGACCTGAGCGGGTCAGCGTTCGTAGGAACCCCCAGCCTTGGCTGGACGGGGGTGATCGTAAGGGCCCTGGAAAGAACGGAGCCCGAAGTTTCCTCGGGGGTCTCCAAGGAGCTTTCGAAGAATCTCAAAGCGCCCGTGCTGCATCTGATCCTGAGCGAGGACGGACGGGCCTGGTATTTTTACTGGGATAAGGGCCAACTGGTGGACCGCTACTGCTCCAACCCTGGCCGTCCCGGCGAGGTCCCGATCGAGCAGGTCCGTTCCTGGCAAGGCCGACCCGAACTGCTGCTGCCGGTGGCCAGCGGAACCCCGCTTTCCAAACTGCGCAGCGAGGTCAGCATCACCGATTTCAACGCCTTCCTCTACTCGTACTATCCCGAGATGAAGGTAGAGCGTCCCGGCGCGTGGAGAATGCCGGCTGACCTGATGGCGATGCTGGTGCAGGTGATGGGAGTCTCTCACACTCCCGCCCCGTACCTGAGCATGAAGTCCCAGCCGGGCTGGACCCGTATCGCTCCGGCTGCCCCGGGCGAGTAAGGGCGCTACTCGGGTTCGGACGCCTCAACGATGTGAGCTAGCTGGCCAGCCCCGCCATCCCACGCCCATACCAGTCGTTGACCCGGGCTACGATCTCACCGCGGGTGATGCTGCCGTCGTTGTTGGTGTCGAGACTTCTGTTGTTCTGGTAGTTGGTGCTGCTACCGCTGGCCGTGTAGATGGCGTCGCTGTTCGCGTTGTCGATAGCGGCGGGAGCAAAGACAGCCAGGTATAGCTCCTCCCGGGTAACCGGACCTTCCACGCCTCTTGCTTCCATGGTATCGCGCAGGTAATCGCGAGCGTGGTCTAACTGCTGGGAGAAGGTCATCTGGGACAGCATCTCCTTGTCGATCGGACCCAGCCCTTGCTCGGCCCGGCGCTTATTCATATCGGTGATAGCGGTCTCGGTAAACTGGATGATCCCTACCGCCCCGTCCGGGTTCCCGTTGGCTCGGATGGCAGGGTCGAATTTTCCAATCGTCTCGGTCGCGAAGACAGACATCAGGTCGTTGGCCGTGGTCTGGAGCTCTTCGGCATACTCGCGAACTTTCGCCTGATCTTCGGCGCTGATCATGTCGCCATAGATCATCTCGCCTTCCTTCGAGGCGGCCTTGCGAGCCGCATCGGCGGCTTTCTGCTCTTCCGGGCTCTTCGCCGGCTCGGGGCCGAGAAGGGCGGCACGGGTCTGGTCGCCGACCTTGCCGTCGACCTCCAGGCCGTTCTGCTGTTGGAACTGGCGGACCGCGTCTTCGGTGTTCCCTCCGAATCTGCCGTCGACTTCCAGGTTGGCGCCGAGAGCGTCGTTCAGCGCCTCCTGCAGGGCGGTGACAGCGCCGTTGTCGGGCGAGCCTGGCTTGATGACACCGTCGCCCAGCGCGTCCTTCATAGCGTTATAATCTGTTGCGCTGCGGCCCTCAGTGGCCTGGGAAGACTTATCCTTCGTCGATTTGTCTTTGCTCAGCTTGTCTTCCTGGGTGGACGACTCTGCGCCCCAGGCGCTGGCGAAAGCGTCGACCGAACCAGAGCGCTCTTCTTTCTCTTTGGCTTCCGAGCTGATCGTGCTGCGGTCGCTAGAACTAGAGCTAGAGCTAGAGCTCGAACTGCTCTTGTCCTTCGACTTCTCCGAGCTCGACGAGCTGCTCGAGACGCTGGAGCTGCTCGAACTCGCGCTGCTGCTGCGGGACTCGCTCGAGCTACGGCTGGAGCTGGAGCTGGAGGAGGACGAAGAACTGGAACTGGAGGAGGAAGATACGCTGCTCATACCCGTAGCTTGCCAGGATCGGTTGCGTGGTCGCCTTATTTTTGGGCCGGTCCATGTTACCAGCTTGTAAACTTCATCGGGTGGGGTCATGCGCGCCAGCATCCATGGGCTCGCTAGACCTCGCCGCGCTGGACGGCGCGCAGACGAGCCAGCTCGGCCTGGGCGCGTTTTCCGGCTGCAGTGTCGCCGTTCGCTCGGGCCACCTCGATACGGTCGAGGTTGCCCTGAACAGCGCGGACGAAGGAGGCGGGGTCGCCTTTGAGCTGGTACTTCAGCTGCTCGTTGTCGAACTTGGCGCTGATGGCTGAAGCGCGGTAGAGGGGGTCTTCAAGTACGGGATTCAGCGCCGCTTCGGGCTCGCCGTAGGCGATGCGAACACCGGCTTGCACTCCCTGATCCAGGCCGGTCGTGCTTCCGATGGCGCGTCCCAGACTGTAGCCGGTGGCGGCAGCGACGGTGCACAGTCCGAGTATGGTAGCGCCCCCAACCGCCGCGCCGGGCGTGGCACAGGTAGCCAGAGCGGCTTCGACTGCGTTGGCCACAGGGGAAAGGGAGGCGATGGCGCTCACGCCGCTGGCCGCCGTATCCACCCCTTTCTCGACAGCGGTCATGGTATCGCCTTTCTTGTAGGCGTCATAGCACTCATAGCCGTTGATACCGGCCCCGGCGAAGCTCAAGGCGCTGCCGCCGCCATCGATCAGCGACCTGGCCGTCGAGCCGATGGAGACGAGCTTGGCGCCCGCGGCCAGCTTGACGCCCTCGGCCAGGGGGATTTTGGAGCCCACCCAGGAGCCTACTTTGGGGCCCCACTTGGCGACCTGAGAGCCGCACACCTGAGCTTCTTCGATAACGCCAGTCGCCATCTCGCAGAGGCCTTTTTTGATGTTGCCTTGACGGACGTCTTCCATGCCCTGGGTAAAGTTGAGAAATCCAGAAACAGCCTTCATCCCGTTGTCGACCGTGGTCCAGCGGTGCTCTGGAGTGCTGCCACCCTTCGCGCTGCCGTGAGCCGTGTCGGGAGCATCAGGGGTTGGAGCGGGGGAGGGGGCCTCAGGGGTCAACGTGATCGTCGCCTTCGCAGCGCCGTTCTTACCTCTGGCCTCGGCGAACTTGGAAAGCTTCTCCTGGTTGGCCAGGTCGAGGTCGACCCCTCCCTGTCCTAGCGTCACGGTGTCGCCTGTGGCGATGGCGTTGCTGGTCGGCTGAGCTTTCGCCGCAACTTCGGCTTTTTGAACCGGAGCGGTAGCTTTCGGCTTACTGGCCCTGACGGCGGGGGAGGTCTGGCTCTTGGCTTCAACACGAGGGGTGGACATCTTCGTTCTCCTGGATTCGGACTGGACTCTTAAACCGAGATTACGAAGTCTAAAAGATCGCCACAGTGACAGTCGTCACCCGAAGTTGTTACCAGATTGCGACGAGCGTCCCGACCGACAGGGGCCTTCTGTCGTCGGGCGAACGAGAGGGGATGGCGGATTTTCTGCTGACGGTCGCACTTCCGGTCGGGCTCGCGCTGAGCCTGGCCTCGCTGGTCCATTGCGTGATCGCGCGCAAGGGGACGGCATGGTTTATGGTGATCGTGCTGCTGGGGCCGCTCGGCTGGATTTTCCATCTGGGCGCTTGCATGGGCTGGTTCAAGTTCGGCTCGAGCCAGCCCGGCAGTGTCGAGCAGACTCCGACGTCGTCGCGTCGCTGCCCCCGCTGTCAGCAGCCGGCCGCCACGCTGCACGGCTTCGACGACGGCCGCCTCACCATCCTGATGTGCCAGATGTGTAAGTCCGAGATGGAGTTCCGTCGCTCCGGGTTCTCGCTTCCCGAATAAGTCCCGAGGCTTCGAGGTAGAGCGTGCGGAGATTAGAGTATATAATCTCCGCACATCATGCGGAGAATGTTCCCGAGTCTTGTCACGGGCCGGTGACGAGCTGGAAGCCGGCCCAGTAGAACGGGTGGGGCCAGTTTCGGGCGGTGTTGATTTGCGCGACATCTTTGGCTTCGTCGAAGCGAGACATCGCCGTGAACCATCCAGCCAACATTTTGACCCCCAACAGGCTGAGGTTTGGCTGGCCCTTGGTGAAGCTGAGTTCGGAGTCCAGGAGCCCACGGACCAGTTCGGGTCGACGTTTTAACTTTTCCCCTAGCGCCTGGCGAAGAGCGTCTCTGATGGTGCCCTGCGAGTTGTCGAAGTTGGCTCCGTGGTAAGGCCAGATCGTTAGGTAGGCGTTTGGTCAGCACGATCGCCTCAGGAGCCAGGTCACCGGTCTGTTCCAGATGCTGCCGCAAGGAACGAGCGCGGTAGATCAGAGCGGCGGTGGCATCGCCTCGTAGAGTGCTGCTCTGGGCCAGGACGGCCCAAAGACTGGCGGCCTGCTCGAATTTCCGTTCCCGACTAGCCAGCATGGCCTGGGCGTCGACCACCAGACGAGGTTCCACGTTGGGAAGCTTGGCGAGCTTTTCGACAATCTGTCGCGTCGTATCCAGGTCGCCGGAGGCGTGTTGGATTTGATATATCAGAAGTCTGGCCAGGTTCCGAGCCGGGCCCTCTTGCCGGAGGCCTTCCTTCAGTAGGCGCATGATGACTTGGCGTTTCTCGACAGAAGTGGGGCGAGGGGTTTTGCTCTCTTGATGGATCTTCACCAGATAGTAGACCGCCAGGCTCTCGACAGGAATCTCTGAGATCGAGATTCGATCGGTGAACGTGTAGGAGCGGTGAGGCAGGCCCGACAGAACGGCGAGTTCCGCTCTGGCCAGATCTCGTTGGGATCCCTCGGCCACTTTCTCGGCAAGCCGGGCGGCCTTCTCGTACTCGAAGCTGTCGAGCGCCTCATGAAAGGCGTCCCAGGCGGGCGACTGCGCTTGCGCTGGCGCGACCTGCGAGAGCAGCACACCCGCTGTCGCCAGAGCCCGCACGACTCTCGTCCTCCAACCCATCGCCGCAGCTTCGAGACGTTACCAGGTTCGCCTCCGTTGGAGCGACCCCGAGCTATGCCATCTCGTGGTGGTGAACCGGGGGTCTCACGGGAGCGCTGGTAGAGACGCCGATGGCGACGCAGAACATCCAGCCCAGCAGCGCCACGGGGTCGTGGGTCTGTACGATGAAGGCGAAGGAGAGGACGGCGACGAGGAGCATCGCGAGAAAGGAAAGGGTCTTTGTCAGAGCGGTCATAGCGGCCTCCAGAGAGATTAAGATTTGCCGACCTCGAGACTGTTCCGAGAAGGGGTCGCTGGCCGTAGTCAAGCGATGTCTCTCGGGCGTATCTCTACTGTAACCCGCCAACCTTTAGCAGCCCCTTGCCCTTCCTAAGCGCTTCCTAAAGAGGCCCCGCTAGAAGCAGGCGCGCCGAGTGAAGTCCTCGTCGTTACGGAAGCTGATGTAGGAGACGGCTTCCAGGCAGCCCAGCAGCATGGGGACGAAGGTCCAGCTGAATAGGAAGTAGATAAGGCCCCAGCCGCTCCGCCCGACGTAGAACTTGTGGATGCCGAAGCCGCCGAAGAAGAAGGCCAGAAGCGCAGCCGTCCAGCGGCTCTTCAGATAGGAAGGCGCGGCGACCCCGACGGTGTTATTGATAACGTTGTTCACCACGACCTGAGACGGAGCAGCCTGAGGCAGCGCTCCCGTCGCTCCCAGCGTGCCCGTGGGGCTGCCGAATAGCTCACCGCAGTGTCGGCACTTCAGCGCCGCAGCTTTGACCGTCTCGGCGCAGAAGGGGCAAGCCTTCTCGTCGACGGCAAGCCCCTGGTTCACAGGCATGAGTTCGGTGCGAGGCGTGAAGAGTGGAACGTTCCTGCCGTCGTTGTTCATTGCGAAAAGACCCCTTACGGAAAATGATGAGGCAGGCAACCGCCACGAAACGCACCTTAGCAGCCCCCCCTGTCAGATCCTGACACACGCTCAGCGACGATTTTTGTCAAAGGACTCGTTTCTCGCGGTCCGAACTTCACCGGTCGTCAGCGAGCCCTTTGCGCTCGACTCACCCAGGAGGCCTTACCGTTGGAGACCCTCTCCACCCCAGCCCGCCGCATCCAGCAGCGCCTTATCCTCGAAGAGCTGACCCGGCAGCGTGCCAGCGGCGACCACGAGCGCTATATCGAGACGTTCCGACGCGCCACGGTCGACGCCAACCCCCATCAGATCGAGGCGGTCGTGTTCGCCCTCAACCGTCTGCCCCACGGCGGGGCGCTGATGTGCGACGAGGTTGGCCTGGGTAAGACGATCGAAGCGGGCCTGATCATCAGCGAACTGCGAGCCAGGAAAGCAGAGAAGATCCTGATCGTCGTTCCCGTGGCGCTGGCCAGGCAGTGGCAGGTCGAACTCGAGGACCTTTTCAGCGTCCCGTCCACCATCCTGGAGAAGTCCAACTTCGAAGAGCACGGCAACCGTCCCGGCGTTTTCATCGTGGGACGAGAACTTGCCGGCTCGCAAGCGCGCGCTCCGATCCTTAGAGAGCGCGGACCATGGGATCTGATCATCGTGGATGAAGCTCACGAGATGCTAGGCGGCCTGTACAAACGGTTCCGCCTGAAGACGGGCCTGTACCAGGAGAACCTGAAGATCGGCGGCGCCAAGAGGGCTGGCTGGCTGAAGGTTTTGCTGCAGGGGTTTCCCACGCTTCTGCTCACCGCCACGCCGCTGCAGAACAATCTCTTCGAGCTATGGTCGCTGGTCCATTTCCTGGACCGGGACAGCACTATCCTTGGCCCGTTCCACGAGTTCGCCACGCTCTACGTCAGCCGGAACGGGCGCGAGTTGAAGCCGGAACGACTCGAAGCGATAAAGGCCAGGCTCTCCGAGGTTGTCTGCCGCTCTCTGCGCCGACAGGTGTCGCCGTTCCTGAAGGTGCCGTTCGTCAAGCGCACCTGCGAGACGCTGGACTTCTCTCCGCGCGGCTACCAGACGGAACTGTACCAGGCGGTCAGCAAGTGGCTGGCGCGTCCAGACATGGTCATCTATCGCTACAGCGCGCGCGCTCTCACCACCCTGCAGGTGCGCCGACGGATGGGAAGTTCACCTCGCGCTCTGCTCCACAACATCAACAGTATGTGCGAGCGAGCTTTGGAGTTGATCAACGATCCCGAAAAGCGAGGAAAGCGTCCTCTTGGCGGGTTACAGAAAGACCTCGCGGAACTGCAGTCGCTGCGGGCGCTGGCCCAGAAAGCCGACCGCGAGCCGGACCCCAAACTTCACCTGCTCCTGCGAGTCTTGAAGAAGGTCCAGGACCGGGCTGATGCAACCGGGGGCTCCGACAAGCTCGTCGTGTTCACCGAGTCCAAGCGGACATTGCAGAGCATCGTCGCCTATCTGGAGAAGCAAGGGCTGGCCCATCAGGTCACCTCGTTCAGTGGCGGGAACGAGGGCGACCGCGCTGACGAGGCGCTGCATCGCTGGATGGAGGAAGTGGGCTCTACCCTGAGTCCTGAGGCGATGCCTGGGCCAGAGGCGTGTCGGCGCGCCGCCCTGGTGCACGAGTTCAAGACTCGGACCCGTATCCTGGTTGCCACCGAAGCCGGTGCCAAGGGTCTGAACCTGCAGTTCTGTAGCTGCATGGTCAATTACGACTTGCCTTGGAACCCGCAGCGGGTCGAACAGCGGATCGGCAGAATCCATCGCTACGGTCAGACCCAGGACGTGCTGATCTTCAATTTCGTCAACCTTGGCAACGCGGCAGAGAGCCGGGTTTACGCCTTGCTCAAGGACAAACTGCACCTGTTCGAAGGGCTGTTCGGAGCCTCGGACGAGATTCTGGGATTGATGGGAGCCCTGGACCTCGAGCGCCGAGTGGACGAACTTTTGCGCACCCGACCTGACGACACCAGCATCGCTTTCGACGAACTGGAACTCGACCTCGACGCTCTCGATGTCCGCTTCGCCAGCGTGCGCAAAGCCGCCAACGACATGCTCGGGACCCTCCGCCCGGACACTCAGGCGCGCCTCAAAGGTCTGGGCGAGAGCTTCGCCAGTTCGCTGAGTCGCTACGACGAGTCGCTGCTCCACCTTCTTCGACTCGAAGACCCGGCTCTGGAAGTGCAGGAACCGCTGGCCGGGAATGTCGTCATACGAACCGGCGATCGCACTTTTCGCCTGGGAGCCGGAGAGGTTGGCGAGCCGCTCCACCTGTCGCATCCCTATCTAGCAGCCCTGGCCGCCCAGGTCGACGCGGAAACCTCCAACCGCCTCTTCCTCTTCCAGGGCCCTGCAGCCGGACTGTGGGAGGCGTACCTCGTCAGGTTCACCGGTATGGAGAGTGTCGAGCACCTTGTACTGGTGGGAGAGGGGGACCTTGAATCCGCTCTGAGTCAGGCCCGGCCGGTGGGAGACGAACCGCTCGAGGCGCTTCCGCCTGATCACGATCGCCTGCGAGCGCATCTGGCAGATCTCAAGGCTACGGTAGAGTCTCGGCAGCAGTCCCAGGCTAACCGCAGATTGCGGCTGATCGAGGGGCGCGAGGCTGACCTTCGCAAGTTCTGGAAGCACGAGGAGAGCGAACTTCTCAAAGCCGTAGAGAAGCAGCGCTCTGCCCAGCGAAACGCTAGGGATGCCAAGGCGATGCAAGCGGCTCAGGGGGAACTCAAGACGCTCAAGACCAGGCTGACGCAGCATCAGAACCAGCAGCTTTTGAGGCTGGCGGAGCTTCGGGAGGGGCTGGAGGCGGAGCGGGACAGCCTGCACCAGGCGCGCTATCTGCAGACAGAAGTGAAACGACTTTTCGCCGTAAGGGTCGACCCGCTCTGACAAGATCTGTCAGGGGGACATGGTGTGATGACGAAGAACTTGCCGTGCCGGTTCGGAAAGGGGTTTGCTCGTGACCAGGATTCTACACACGTCGGACATTTTGCTGGGGGAGGGTTTCCCACGCTTTCATAACGCCGCCGACAAACTGCGCACCGCCCGCCTGGAGTCGCTGCGAGCGCTTCTGGCGCTGGCTCGTCGGGAAGAGGTGGAGGCGGTGGTCATCGCCGGCAACCTTTTCGCTGACAACAGGGTCGGAGCGAGTCTGGTAGGCGAGGCCGCGCAGCTTCTGACTAAGAGCCCCGTTCCGGTTTATCTGCTGCCTGGTCATCGCGACCCGATCACTCCAGACAGCCCCTACCAGCTTTATCGCGAGAAGTTCCGGGGACAGGTGCACCTGATGCTCGCTCGAGAGCCGGTGGTGCTCGCGGGCGGCGCTGTCCTGTACCCTTGTCCCGTAGAGTATCGCCTGGCTTCGGGCGACCCCACTCGTTGGATCCCGGAGCGAGGTAAGGAACGGCTGCGCCTTGCCGTGGTGAATACCGCCCCGGAAGGCTACCGCCTGATCCCTTCCGTGGCCGACACTCGCGACCTGGACCATCTCCTTGTTGGTGGCCGGGTGAGTGCGGGAACCGAGGGCTCCGTCACCTACCCCGGCGCGCCAGAGGCGACCGACTTCGGACAGAGAGCGGGATCGGTGGCACTCGTGCAGTTTTCGGCCGCCGGCCTTGCTTCGGTTGAGGAGCGGACCGTGGCTGGGCTTCGCTGGGTCGAGGAGTCTATCGAAGTCGCCTCGGCCGAGGACGTCGAGCAGTTGGTGAAGCGTCTGAGCGGGGACGAGAATCGGGCCTCGCTACTGCTCCGGCTGACCCTAGGGGGACGGCTGGGCGTGGACCAGTTAGCGGCCGTGACGAACGCTCGACGGGCCCTGGAGGCTCGGCTGTTTCACCTGGAACTTCGCGACGAGATCGTGCCGGTGGCGGAGGGTCTGTCGCGCAACCCTCTGCTCCGCTCCCTGACCTCCACCCTGACCGCTCAGGCCTCCACCCCATCCGAGCACGACCGGGACGGCATCGCCCCCGAAGATGCCGAGTTCGCCCGCCAGGCGTTGGTTCAGCTCGTGCGGCTTCTGGAAACCGCCCATCATCAGGACTTGAAGTAGGAGAGCGCCGTGTATCTTGAAGAGATCGAAGTTCAGAACTGGCGCGGGATTGCCCATCAGCGGATCACCCTGGCGCCCGGCATCAATATCATCTACGGCCCTAACGAGTCGGGGAAAAGTTCGCTGAGAGGTGCGGTGCGGGCCGCGCTGCTGCAAAACCCGGGGTCCAAAGCCAGGGATGCTCTGGCCGTTCGCCCCTGGGCCTCGAATCTGAACCCCCGCGTTCGGGTCGCCTTCCAGCTCGATGGGCAGCCCTGGGTGGTGGAGAAGACCTTCTTTACCACCACGGGCTCTCGTCTGTACCGGTCCGGGAAGCTGCTGGCTTCCGATAAGGCCGTGCATGAGAAGCTGGAAGAGGTGCTGGCCGGCTCGGTTTGGATGGGTCACCTTTGGAGCGAGCAGGGCGACGTCTCCCTGGTCGAAGTCCCCCGCGCCCTGCGGGGCAAGCTGGTCGCCGAAGAGGTGGTGAGTCCCGGTGTGCTCTGGTTGGAGGAGAAGCTGAAGGCGGAGCTGGGAGTCTACTGGACCGAGAAGACCGGCGCGCCCAAGAAGGCGCTGAAGGACACTCGTGCAGCGGCGATGGACGCCGAAGAGGCGGTAGAGGAGGCGGAGGCCCAGCTGCGCGCCTCGGACGAACTCAGCGAGGCGGTCGCTTCGCTCCGGAACGAGTTGGAGCAGGCCGCGGCGGTCGAGAAAGAGCTGGTCGAGAAGGTCGCCGCGATGCAGGAGAGAGCCGGAGCCTGGGACCGGCATCGGGCGGCGGTGGCCCAGTGGAAGGCCAAGGCGGAGTCGGGGAAACGAGAGGCCGACGTCCTGGAGCGATGGCAGCGCGCTTCCGCACAGGTGGTGGAGCAGTGGCGGGCGCGGGCGGAGCACCAATCGAGCCTGCAGGCGCTGCAAGCTACGATGGGCCCCGAGCCGTCGCGAGCCGAGATCGAGAAGCTCGACGCTCTCGCAAAGTATCTGTCGCGGCTGGAACAGAAGGTGCTGGCCGAGCAGTTGGCGGCGCTGAAAGCTCCGAGTGGAGCTCAGCTGAATCGGCTACGGCAGCTCGACCGGGACGTCGAGAAAGCAGAGGCGACCCTGCAGGCTACGGCGATGACGTTGACCCTGAAGGCGTTGACGGACCTGCGTCCCGAGGTCAGCGCCGACGGTGTGCAGCAGCCATCGTCGCCGGTCGCCGCTGGAGTGTCGATGTCTTGGACCGCCAACCGTCAGGCCAGTCTTGTCCTGCCAGGTGTGGCCGAATTCCAGGTCCAGGGCGGAGCGTCGAACGTGGAGGCGGTGCTGGAGCAGCGGGACGCTTCGAGGGCGGAGCTGAAGTCTCTGCTGCTGACGCTGGCGTGCACGACGCTCGAGGAGGCTCAGGCGCGCGCCGACAAGGCTCGTGCGTTAGAAGCGGCTATCGAGGGGAAGCCTGTTGCGGAAGCCGAGTTGGCCGGTTTGGCGTCTCTGGTCGAACAGGCGGGGCAGTATCGCGGTTGGGCCCCGGCAGAGCTCAGGGAGAAGGTTCGCACGCTGCGCTCGGACCTTGGCGATAGAGAAGCCGAGTGGGCGCGGGCTCGTGCCCTGCATCAGCAGCACCAGGCGAGCTATCAGGCGCTGCTCCGTAACGACCCTGAGGCCGTTCTCAAGCAGAGCTTCGGATTGTTGGCCGCCGAAGTCGAGCAGTGGCCCGCTCAGGCCGAAAAGCCCGTGCTGCCCGGGTTCGCCGAGATCGATGATCGGTGGCTCAACAAGCTCGAGCAGGGAGAGTTCGAGTCGGGGCTCAGGCAGCGGGTGGACGGCTTGCGCGAGGAGCTGGTACGCGACCGAGCGGTCATCAAATCTCCGCAGGGAGACGAGGTCACCCCCGAGGGACTGGAGGCGTCCAAGCAAGAGCTAGCCTCGAAGGCTTCGCAGAGGGAGCGGCTGCATGGTCAGCTGAGCCAGGACCTCGGCCGTCTGAGCGAGCGCGACGACCATTACGAGCGCCTGGTCCAGGCGCGGGAACGCCACGCCGCGCTCGTTGCCGAGGCGCGCAAGGTCGAACTGCAAGCGGCGGCTATTCAGCTTCTGGTCAAGACGTTCGAGACCGGCAAGGCCGCGCTGCAGAGCGATCTCGTGGGCCCTTTGCAAGACCGTGTCGCTCGCCGGCTGTCGAGTCTGACGGACGGTCGCTACCGCGGCTTGAAGCTCGACGACCGGCTAACGCCCGCTGCGGTCACTCCGCGGGACGTTGAAAGCGCAGGGCTAGACGACCTCTCTTTCGGGACCCGGGAGCAGCTGATCTTCGTGACCCGCCTGTGCCTTGCCGAGATGCTCTCCGAGAAGCACAGTCGCCAAACTCTGCTCTTCGACGACAATCTCGTGCACACCGATCAGGAGAGGTTGGCCCTGGCGCACCGCATGATGGAAGAGGCCAGCGCAAGCAGCCAGATCGTGATCCTGACCTGCCACCCGGAGCGCTTCGAAAGCCTGGCCAACGCCACCCGCATCGCCACACGCCTTTAAGGCCGTAATTGGGTCGATGAGGGTCGGGCGGCTGCTGCAAGGCGTCTCGCATCGAGACTCGAAGGAAACCCGCATGCTCTTGATACAGCACCTGAAGACAGAATGGGACAAATCCACTCGAGGCGCCCAGGAAGGCGCTGGCAGGCGGAAGGTTCCGGAGGCGCTGACGTTCTCGGCGCCCGACCTGCCGGAGGTCGACGAAGTCTGGATTCAGCATCTGTGGTCCGGCAACTCCGGGGAGTGGAGGTCGAGCACCGCTAAGAAGGTCGAACCGGCCGAGACCTTCGTCCTGCCCTTCCTCTGGTCAAGCTTGCGCGTCGTACCTAAAGAGGGGAAGTGGTTGGTGGAGCGGCAGGAGTCGTCGGTTCCCGTCATCACGCTTCGCCGGGGCGAGACTGGTCAGGTGAGAATCCAGGGCCGTAACATGAGTTCTTCTTACTGCTGGCTGGAGAAGCACGTTTTCAACTTCGCCTTCCTTGAACGCTACGACCCGGAGGTCTTTCGACTTCGCCCCTTCACTCACGTCCACGAAGACATGCCCGATCTTACCTACGCGCCGAGCTCGTCCCCCGTCCCCGCTCGATGGCGGATAAAGTCGCGTGGGAAGAAAGAGGCGTGGACCTCAGCGCCCTGGAGAAGGTGAGGCGGACTGGACTGGCTTGTCTAGCGCTGGCTTGGATCGTGGCGTTCGCGGTGGATTGGATACCGACCGCACCGTCTTCCAGGACTCCTCTGATCTCGGCGACGCGCACTCCCCCGTGGGGAACGTGAATAACGATGAAAGCTATGTCGTTGCCCATGGTTCGAAGAGCATCTTTGAGTTGCCAGGCTGCTGCTCGGTGCCTCGACCTGCGGGGCTTTCTCTGCCCCTGGTCTACTAAGCAATTCGAGCCCACCAGATCTAGTACAAATCTTTTTACTGCAATCTTAGTAAAAAGGTTGCCGGTTGAAACGAGCGCCCTAAACGGCGCAACGACGGGCTGTGGTCAGAACTGACCACTGACATTTTTCCTATAGAACTTGATTCGTATTCAATTAAACAGCGCAGATGCCAAGGCTAGTAGTATGACGACGGTCCGTGATAGATCTTGGGTGCGGGATGAAAGTCCATTCGTAAACTAAATCCCGCGGGGGAAGCTAGTCTTCACTCCAGGCGCTCTGCTCGCCCGACACAAATTATCACTGGCCGTGGGCCGAAATGGAGAAAGAGTCAGACGCTGGGACAAGTCCTGACGACCCATAAGAAGCTGCCGGTCAAGCACGCGCTCGAAGTCGGGGTGAAGCTGGCCTCCGTGCTAAGCTATCTGCACTCTCAAGATAACCCGATTATCTTCCGCGACCTTAAGCCCGCCAACATCATGGTGCGAGAGGACGGAGACGTCCGTCTGGTCGACTTTGGCATTGCTCGCTACTTCGCCAAGGGCGCCTCGAACGACACTCAGGCTCTGGGCACGCCCGGCTACGCCGCGCCCGAGCAGTACGGCGGCGGGCAGTCGGATCAGCGTTCCGACGTTTACGCCCTGGGCGCCAATCTTCATCAGATGATTACGGGGATCAATCCTGGGTTGTCCCCCTTTCGCTTCGACCCGCTCCGCACGCACTGTCCGGAGATCTCGACAGAGTTCGAAGCCGTCATAGCTCGATGCCTGGAGCTGGACCAGGAGCGACGCCCACAAGATGTCGGCGAAGTGCAGATCGCCCTGCTCGACGAGATCCGCCGCCGCAACGGCGGGGTGCTCCCGGAAGAGATGGCCGTGTTCGGAGAAGCTGGCTCGGTAGCTGAGAAGCAGGACTCGGGCTCGCTTTTAGACTCGGAAGACCTGAACCGACCCGTCTCGGTCGAGATGCCGGCCGTAGCCGCCAAAATCGAAGAGCCCGTCGAAGCGCCTATCGAAGAACCTATCCATGCTCCTGCCGATGAAGCCGCGACAGAAGCCGCCGGGCCAGAGCCCTCGCAGGCCACCAAACAAGAGCCGCCCGCGACCACGACGCGTTCGACCTTCCCGCTGATAGCCACCGTAGCCGCCCTGGTCCTCGTGCTCGTCACGATCGTCTTGTTAGCTCAATAGACCGCTCCCTTCGCAATCTTTTCGCGAGCGGATCGCGAAGGGAGGCCCTTCAAGATTCTGTTTCCCGTTCAAGGTTCTTTCGGTGGAAGGATAGGGCATTCTTTTGGTCAATTTCCCGCGCCATGAAGTTGCCTTCGTTCCTGAAACGCAAAGTTGCCCCCCTTACCGTCGCCCTCTTCCTGGTCTCTGGCTGTGGGGGCTCTAATCCAAACTACGTCTTCACCCAGAGCGCGGGCCAAGCTCCCGCCCCGATCGCCCGTGATGGCAAGAAGGGGTTCTCGGCCGACGCCGGAGTCCTGGGGGCTACGCCGAGTGTGGCTCCGAACACCTCTGGCGGGCCGCTGCTGGCGATCTACATGGTTGGCAGTGACCTGGAATCCGGCGGTGGGGCCGGCACCACGGATTTCCAGGAGCTGATCACGGGACTGCGCACCTTGAGCGCCGAGCAGGACGAATCGTTGGATATCCTGATTGCCTTTGGGGGCGCCAACAAAGACGGCTGGCGCGGAATGAAGTGGATGACCAAAGCCCAGCTGCTGGCCGATTCAGCGGACGGGATCTACGGTAACGCGACCCAGGCGAATTCGTACCTCTACCGAGCTGACGGTGCCAACATGGGCCATCCCAGCTCGCTAACCCAGTACCTGACCTTCCTGAACCAGCACTTTCCCAATAAGGATCGTCGATTTGTAGTGATGTGGGACCACGGAGGCAGCTACAACGGCTTTGGCAACGACGAAAATTTCAATAATCGTGGCCTCACCCTGCCGGAGATCGACCAGTCCTTCGGCGCCTCGGGTCTCCCGAGGCTCGATTTGCTTGGATTTGATGCTTGCTTGATGGCCAGTATGGAGACCGTTCGCTACACTCGGGAACACTCCGCGCTCCTGGTCGCCTCGGAAGAGCTGGAGCCCGGCCACGGATGGGACTACCGCTACGTGGCGCCGGCCATGGCGAACGCGGTCGACATGGAGTCGTTCGGACGCGGTCTTATCGACAACTTTGTAGTTAGCGCCAATCATCCGTACGAAGACACCGGAAAGACGCTCTCCCTCCTGAACCTGGATCAGGCCGGCCCTGCCCTGGATGCTTTGCAAAGCTACGCCGTCAACTACGCCTCGTATCTTGCCGATAAGAGCAGACTGAGGGTGCTCTCTCAGTCTCTTGGTCGCTCGGAGCGCTACGGTCAGGACGGGCGGAGCTACACCAGTGTCGACCTGGTCGGGTTCATCACGCAGAGCGCCTCGCTTTCCGGGAACGCTCTGGCCGCTCAAGAGCTGCAGGCCGGTCTGGAATCGCTGATCGTCTACTCTCGCGAAGACGGCTCCCGTCCCGGCTCTAACGGTGTCTCGATCGCTCCTCCCGACAAAAACGCCAGCGGCCTGACCGCTGACCAGGTGGCTAACGGAGGCTGGTTCACGCTCGTCCGCGCAGCGCTGGGCTTCGTCACCCGCGACACCGCTGCTCCCGTGGTCGTGTCGCGTCAACCTTCGGGCGACGGCAATGTGGTCAGCTACAGCGACGAGACCCCGACCGAGGGACGCGCCTTCTTCGGCAGTCGTCAGACCAACGGAAGCTATGTTCAGATCGGAGAGCTGCCCCAGCAGGAGACTGGCGTCGACGATCAGTTCTTCATTCCCGGATGGGACGGCCGCTGGTTGACCCTGCGCGACGGCCAGAGCCGCTACACTATCCCAGTGCTGTACGCCGAGTCCGACGAGACCGGAACGACCTACTACGCGCTGGCCGAATTTATGGACGCGGACACCAGTTACAGCGAGGACGAGCCGGCCGATGTGGCGGTCCTCGAGATCGTCGTGAACGAGCAGAACGAGGTTAGCTGCATCGTGCAGCCGTTTTTCTTGCAGTACCAGAGCGAAGACGACGACGACCCTGAGGTGATTTTCGAGCGTGATGCCGAACCTCTCGCTGCCGGCGACCGGCTTCAACTGTATGCCGCCACTCTCCGAGAGGGCGGTCAGGAGTCGGAAGACGTGACGGCTTTCGGTGGTCCCATCGCTTTGCGGTCGGCGCCCAGCTTCGAATTCAGCGCCGCCGTCGACCCCAGCGGCGGTGTCCTGGTTTCGGGAGCCGCTTGCGAGGATTTTGCCGAGAACGTGGTGCTCACCATCATTGAAACTCTCTAACTCTGCCGAGTTCGACTCTCGCGGCGAGATAAGGCTCGCCGCTGCCGCCGAGCCTTCTCCTCATTGAGGACCAGCCAGCCGGACCAGGCCGCTACGCTACGGGTGAAAGCGCTGGCGCAGGTCAGATTCGCTCTCGATGAGACCGAAGTCGCTGTCGTAGGCGGGGATCCCGTGGCCGACGCCGGCCGCCGTGTGGTTGACGGTGCACTGCAGCACGAAATGGTCCGGAGCCTGGCGCTGCTTATAGCCCGCTCCATAGGTGTCGTAGCCCGACCGCGCCGTACAACTCGGCACCTGTGTCAGATAGGTCGGTACGAGGAGGGCCAGATTGTCGGGGAAGTGCCCGTCGTGGTCGGCGCCCCATGCTTTCAGCGCGGTAGCCATCGTCTGCAGATTCACCTTGCAGGCAGCCAGATGCCCTGCGGCGCGAGCACTCTCGAAATTCGCCAGCACTGCGTCCAAGGTCGTGGTCTGAGTGCCCTTCGCGGTGGTGAGTTGGACCTGCTCACCGGTCACTTTGATTTCGAGAATGACCTGCTCTCCCTGTCCCATCTGGAACTGGCCATCGCGCTTGGAACGCAGATATTCGAGGAGCACGTCCAAACCGTCATCGTAGGACACGCCATCGCGCCTGATAGGCTGCTCACCATCGTAATTGTAGCGGATGGTCATAGTGGGGGTCTGAGCGAGGGCGAGGGAAGAGAAAGCGAAGAACAAGGCCAACATGAATGCGCGCATCTGCGGGAGTTCACCAACGGGCCGGTCTCGCCTGCGGCCTTGTCCCGGAGCAGGACGCTGAGGGAACGTCCCTAACGACTGTTTATGGTGGTGTGTCGTTCTCGTTGCTTGGTCTCTTCTTTCTCCTGGCTTGTCTCCGCTGTCACGGCGGCGATGCTGCTCAACGGCTGCGGCGACAGCGCCTCGTTCATCACGGCCGCTCCACCTGTGCAGGTGGTCGAAGCTCCGGCGGCCGGGGCGTTGGGCCTCGGCGACCCGGTGCTGCCCAGGTTAGGCAACGGCGGCTACCAGGTCGAGCACTACAACGTCGCCATGCAGGTGACCGACACGGGCCGTTCCTTCTCTGCCACGACCACCATCTCGGCCGTGGCCGAACAGGCGCTCTCGCAGTTCAGCCTGGACCTGAAGGGGTCAGAGGTTCAGGAGGTCAGGGTGAACGGCTCTTCCTCCACCTTCTTCCGGATCCCCGGCAAGCTGGTCATCGTTCCCGCTCGAGATCTACCCCAAGGACAGCCGTTCGAGGTCGCGATCGGCTATTCGGCGGATCCCGTAGCTTACACATCGACCTATGCGCCCGTCCCGATCGGCTGGATCCCCTTTCTGGAAGGCAGCTTTGCCCTTGGCCAGCCGGATGGCGCTTCGGCCTGGATGCCGGTCAACGACCACCCGCTGGACAAGGCGACCTACACTTTCGAAGTGCAGGTGGATGCCGGGCTGGTCGTGGCCGCCAACGGTGAGTTGGAAGAAGTTCGCGAAGAGGGCTCGCGCCGCACCTACGTCTGGCACAGTCCCGAACCGATGGCCAGCTATCTGACCACCGTCAACGTCGGAAACTTCGTGCGCCGAGAACAGGTCGGTCCAGGTGGAGAGGCGATCCGGCACTATTTCCCGGCGACGCTTCTTGACCAGACCGAGGTCGAGTTCTCTCGCACACCCGAGATGCTCGGGTTCTGTACGGGCCTTTTTGGGGGCTACCCGTTCTCCCAGTACGGCGCTGTGGTGATCGATGCAGAGACCCACGGAGCGGCTTTAGAGTGCCAGACGATGTCGCTGTTTGGACGCGACCTGTTAGGACGGCCGTCCCTGGAAGGAACTCAGATTCACGAGTTGGCTCATCAGTGGTTCGGCAACAGCATCAGCCTGACGACGTGGCGAGACATCTGGCTGAACGAAGGCTTCGCGACCTATGCCACCTGGCTCTGGTATGAGGAGCAGTACGGGGAAGAGGCCTATTGGGCCCAGGTGCGCGGATATTACGAGTACTTGCAAGATTCCGAGTCGCACTCTGCGGTCGCGAATCCCCCAGCGAACGACCTGTTCAGCGCGACGGTCTACTACCGTGGCGCCCTGACCTTGCACGCTTTGCGGGAAGAGATCGGGGACGAACTGTGGCGCGAGGGGATCCTTCGTTATGTGCGGGAGCATCGAGACGGGCACACCACCACCGCAGAGTTCATCGCCATCATGGAGGCGACCGCTGGTCGCTCGCTTGCCGACCTCTTCGACCGCTGGATCTACCAGGTAGAGTTGCCGGTGCTGGAGATGCCTACCCTGAACCGGGAGTCCCCTTTCCAAAGAGAGTTCCAGCCGGTGTTCGGCTGCAAACACCGCTGGTTCTAAGCTTTCCAGCTCACGACTTCTACTTCGAGCGTGTCTTCGCCCGAGGTGACGAACACCTGACCTTCGGTGATAGTGATCTGCAGGCTCATCGATTTGGCGGCCAGTCGAGCCAGTTCGCCCGAGTTGGCGACGTGAAAGACGCTAAGGTTTTTGGCGCGCTCGAGCCTGGCTTCGATCTGGCCCCACCAGATGTTCGCCGATGAGGTGTAGGCGTAGACCAGCACCTGGTCGGCCCGTCCACCCGCTTTGACCAGCCGCTTATCGTCGGGCTGACCCACGTCGATCCACTGCTCGATAGCTCCGGTCAGGTCTTTGCGCCAGAGGGCCGGGTCGTCGGGGTTATCCATCCCCTCGCTGAAGCTCAACTGCTCGTCGGCGTTCAGGGCAAACGCCAGCAGTCGGACCATCATCCGCTCGTCGGTCTCGGAGGCGTGACGCGCCAGGGTCAGCGGGTGGGAGGCGTAGTAATGCCGGTCCATATCCGAGATGTCGATCTCGGCCTTGAAGATGGTCGCTTTGAGTGCCATGGCGAAAGGTTGGTGCCCACCCCTCCAATCCCCTGGCTTGTCGGCCGCGTTTTACCTGGCAACGTCGGTCTGGTACTCTGAGTTTATGGCCATCTCGAACTACATGCAGCGCTACACTGCTGAAGAGCACGAGCAGTGGGGAGGGGACAGCTAGAGCTTCCGGGATCTTCGCCCAGCTGTAGCAACAGCGCCGCGGGGTGTAGCTCGAAAAGTTGAGCAACGGTCTCCAAAACCGTAGGTCGCGGGTGTCCTGCGGAACGCCTTCGGCTCACGAGTCCTGGCAGGCAGTGAGTCCGGTTGTGGCTGTAGCGGGAAGCAGTAGCCGTCATGGAAGGATACGTTCTACTTCTTTGGATACTCAGCCACGGTCATAAGTTTGTCCGAGTGAAACATGGCTTCGGGAGTGATAACGCGCTCGGCGGGATCCACGGAATCGGTTCTCTGCTTGATGAGGGCCTGAGTGGCTTTGTCGCTGAGATCCAAATCTCCGAAGGTCACTGGTTCTCCGATGCGGATTCCGGCACCACGTTTGTAGATTTTCCATACCAACTCAGAGCAATACATCTGGCTGTCGGACCAGCCGAACACCAGGTCGTAACTGAGTCCGATCCAGGACTCTGCCAATCTGCGCATTTCGGCTTTCTGAGATTCGCTCGGGGTGTATTGGGGACGCAGGCGTTTGACCACGAAGTGACCACCTTCGCCACGGTTCACGAACTGCTGAATGGGAGTGAGACTGACCGGTTGAATGGCTTCTAAAACGTAGGTCTTTCCGTCGCGTATCACAAGCATGCCCATGTGGGAGTATCGAGACTTGGTCACCTGCTGGATAACCTGGCTCTGACTGGAGCGGGACTGCTGAAATATGATATCGCCGTTCTCCCAAGCCAAAGTGGTCGAAGTGAGCAGTAAGCAGAGTTGCGCTGACCCAAGGGCACCAATGAGATGGCATTTCATGTTTCCCAGTTTAGCAGAACCGTGCACCGCTCGGTAAAAGATGCGCGAGTGCAGAGTTCTTTAAGGTGTCTCTTGTAGTCTGACATGGTCATGGTTGGATCAGTAAATCAGGTGCCTCCGCAGCGATTCCTGTCGCGTTTTCTCGGGACCCAGGTCAAAGATGGGACAGCTCATCTTCCGGCGCCGGCCGAAGACCAGGTCAGCCTCTCGGGTGACGCCGGTCGCGACATGACGCTGGCGTTGAGAACAGCCGCCAAGATTCAAGAGCTAGCGGGCATGGGAATGGGCGGGGCTCTTCCCGTGATGATCTCGGCGGCCATCCTGCGATCGGATTGGACCGAGAGTTCCCCGCCCTCGCTTCCGGTGATTCCTCAGGAGAATGACCCCAACCTTATGGCAGCGTTGCCCAACGGATTTGTCGAAGAGGCGAAGGGTCGAGTCCTGGCTGTGGCCGACAAGCTCAGCGTCGTGGGTGGCCAGCACGCTGTGGAGTTCTGCGTGAACCGCATGGACGCCCCCGCCGCGGCGAATGGCGACCAGGTCTGGATCAATGTTCCCATAGCGGCCCAGGTGTTTGCCTCCGACGACCTTCTCGCCTTTGCCCTGGCCCACGAGAAGGGCCATATCGCTCATGGAGATACGAGTTGGGAGCCCAAAGGGACAGAGCTTCTCTGGAACGTGATGACAGAGGCCTTTCAGAAAGCCGAGCAGAGCGGGGATTCCCAGTCCGCCGCCGCCCTCGACGCCGGCATCGTCGCCCTGGAACGCAGTTTTGAGGCCAACGCCCACCGCAATGAGATCGAAGCCGATCTCGCGGCCATATCCATGGTAGAGGCGGCGGGATTCGACCGCAAGCCGGGCCTGGCTTTCTTGCTCAACACAGCAGGCGACACTCATCACCCGCCTGGCCCGCAGCGGGTCCAGGCTATTCGACAGCATCTGGAGGATTCCGACCGGGCCATTAGCGACAAAGAGATGGTAGAGATCCTGGAGATGACTCGGGAATTCGTCCAGAACTGTCGCTTACGGGAGCCCGATAGCTGACCGAACACGTCGGTATGCCGGCTGGTAAAGCACGGTGCAGGCTAAAGAGTTGAAGCGGCAAAGTGTTGCCGATGGAACTGCACCCCGCGCGACTGGTCTTGGGCCTCAAGCTCTGCTCCTCGGCGATCCTGATCTTCTTGCTGACTTTCGGGCTCGCCATCGTCGGAGCGTCAGGTCTGTTCGAAGTCGGCATGCTTCTGACGGCCTTGTGTTTATTCAGCGGTTCGGCCGTCTGCGCGTCGTCGGTGTCGGGAGGGCCGCGGGCCTGGGCCCTGGGCATCGTCCTCTTCTTATTAGGGGGGATGGCCGGCGCCTACCTTCCAGCCTTCCGGTCGGGCCTCGGGCCCCTAGTTTGCGCGCTCGGGGTGCTGGTCTGTGGGGCAGGCCTGGTGATGGGGCTAGGGCGAACACTGGGAGACCGCACGACGGTCGGATTGGCCCACCGGGCCGTTTCGACATCGCTTGCCGCCCCGTTCCTGTGCGCCGTGGGTGGAGGACTTCTCGAGGGAGTTGGTTTTTCTGGCGCCTTCCAAGGGTTCTTCGCGGTAGCCTTTGTGCTGGGGCCGACTCTCTTTATGCTCTATCTGGCCTACCTGGTTCTTCGACTGATCCCCCAGATCCAGGGCCTGAAGGATGGCGACAAAGTGGGCGCGGGCGAAGAGGCCCCGGCCCCGCAGTTCTAAGAGTTCCTGAATGGTCCGAGGAGACCGGGCTCGGAAGAGAAATAGCTGCCTATGCTCGTTGTCTATGTCTCTCCGTTCACTCGCAAAGATGTCTACCTGTTTCTTGACCGTCTGTCCCGCATCGAAGGAGTCAGGGTCGGCCTGATCAGCACGCTCGACGACGAAGCGATAACACCGCAGGTCAGCGCTTCGATCGACGCCTATTGGAAGGTGGACGATCTATTGGATCCGGAGCAACTGGTTTGGGCCGCGCGGGGGCTGTCCGAACAGCTCGGACCGATCTACCGCATGATCACGGAGTACGAACTGATCCAGCTTTCCGTGGCGGTCGCGCGTGAAGCTCTGGGTGTCGACGGTATGTCGACGGACACGCTGATGAACTTTCGCGACAAGGCGGTCATGAAAGACCGGCTCAGGGCTGCGGGAGTGCCCTGTGCTCGCCACCGCAGCGTCGAGTCGACGGAGCAGGCCCGAGATTTCGCGGCCGAGGTTGGCTTCCCGCTAATCATCAAGCCGCTGTCCGGGGTAGGCGCTCGCGAGACGCACCAGTGCGAGAGCTTCGACGACCTCGAAGAGTTCCTGGCCAGCGACCCGCCCAGCGAAGCCGACCCCCTGCAGTTCGAAGAGTTCATCCAGGGCGACGAGCACTCTCTGGACACCATCTCGGTCGACGGCAAAGCCGTTTGGCACTCCATCACCCGCTATCTCCCTAATCCGCTCGAAGTGTTACAGAACCCCTGGATGCAGTGGCGAATCGTGACCCCGAGGGAGATCGACGATCCCGGCTACGACGATATCCGGGAGGTCGGCGAGCAGGCGCTTCAGGCGCTGGGCATGGAGAGCAATATCAGCCATCTGGAATGGTTCCGCCGCCCTGACGGCAGCGTCGCCGTGAGCGAGGTCGCCGCAAGACCGGCCGGGTCCAGGATTTTCACCGCGCTGAACTGGGCCAACGACTTCGACATGTATGACGGCTGGATTCGCCTGATGATCCTTAACCAGTTCACCCCGCCCCAGGAGCGGAAGTACGCTGTGGGAACGGCTTGTCTACGCGGCATCGGGACGGGAGAGGTTGTAGACGTGCACGGCCTCGACGAGGTGATCAAAGAGTTCGGCCACCTGATGGTGGAAGCCGAACTTCCCTATATAGGACAGGTCAAGGGCAGCGCCTTCGACGGCCAGGGCTATCTGATGCTGCGCCACCCAGAAACCAGAGTCGTGGAAGAAGCGATTCTCGAGATCGTCAGCCGAGTACGTATCGAGATCGGGTAGCGGAGAGGAGAGGCTAAGCTAAGCTCTAGTCAAGACTTCTGCCACAGATAGACGCGGCAAAGTCGGGATGGGAACACCTCCAGGTGAAGGGCCAGCTTCCCTTCGGCCCGCCCGTCGCTGTGAATCGGGTTCTCCATCCCCGTGCGGATAGCCAGCCCCTCCGAGTCGCAGACCCGGTAGCCTCCGCATTTCGAGAACTGGAAGCCCAGCGGCGGCAAGACCCGATCAGCGGTCTCGATCTTCGCCGCCTCCAGAGGGCGCATCGGCTCGGTCCAGACCGTTGTCAGGGCGGCGGCCCCAGGCTCGACTCGGTAGGTGGCCTCCTTACGCAGCGATAGTCCCCCCTCCACCTGGCCCTCCCGCTCCACCACCTTACTCCAACCAAAGGCCGAGCCGTCCCACAGGACTTCCCTGGGCTGGGGCAGTTCCTCGGCCGGTAGGGAAGGTTCGAGCCTCAGGAAGTCTCGCTCGCCTTCTCGCAGCAGATACAGGTACAGCTCCGACCGGCCCCTCCCCCCGAACAGCAGGTCTCCACCGGGGCTGACCGCCAGCAGAGTCATACCGGCCCCGACCGTCTCTCCCGGAAGGGCTCGCAGCCAGGGCTCTCCGTCGGGGATCATGGAAACCATCACGGCCGACGTCAGCAGGTGCACCTCTCCACCCGGAACATAAAAGGCGCTTAGCTGCTGCAGGCCGTCTTGCCACGAAAGGACCTGGCCCTGCAGGAACGGGTTCGCCGCGCTGTCTTCCAGAGTCCACTCGACCATGGCGTCCGGTAAGCGCTTACCGACCGGCAGGGGAGTAGGGGTCGAGATGGCCAGCCGCATCAAGGTGTCCAGGCCGTGCAGCATAGCGGCCTCTTTGGCCCAGTGCTCGCGGAGAAATCGGATGTCGTTGAGCAGCCACGGCACAGGCTGGCCGTACTGAAGGAGTCGCTCCAGGGCCTCGGACGCCACCTGCTTTTCGCTGGACTTCAGGGCCCGCGCCAGGGCCGGGACAATGTGTTCGACGGGAGACTGGGAAAGAAGTTTGAGCCATCCACCCAGGTCGGACTCGGGTGCCGCCAGAGCCCCTGCCACCAGCGGTTCGAGATCGATGGGAGTGGCCTCGCGCAGGCTGTTGGCCCAGCCGGTCCAGTCGATGCGAGACTGCCGGGCCCGAAGAAACTGGAACAGGGGGAGGCGAAGGTCGGGACGAGCCTGGGCGGCCGACAGCGCCAATCTTCCCGTCCAGGTCGGTTCGTAGCTGCGGCCCCAGCCCCACATCGAAGCCAGCAGCGCCATCTTTCCCCCGTTGTCCCGCACCAGCCCGGCCGCGAGCAGAACCAGAGCTTCCGAAGTCTCGAAGCTGGCCAGAGGCATCTGGCAGAGCTGCAGAATCAGGGTCATCCGGGGGGCCGGCTTTGCCGGGACGTAGGTGTAGATGGTCGCCAGCAGACTGATCACTCCGGGAGTGTCTCGGTAGCGGTCCCCCTGGTCGATCAGGAAGCGACGCGTTTCGGCCCGCAGAGGGCGCGGAGCGGGGTCGGTGCGATGGACCAGTTCCTGGGGCTTCTGGCGCCCCATCAGGCGAGCGACGATACCGGGGGTCGCCGGCGCGTCGGCCATGATCATGGTGTGACGTTCGGGAACGGTTCCGGACAGGGGGAGTTCCGTGAGTTCGAGGGCCTGAACTCGCTCGAGCACGGTCTGCAGGGTGGCGGCCCAGTCGGGCGGCGCGGGGCTGCCAGAACGCAAGCAGCTGATGAGAACTCGGCCCATGGCCAGGAACGCCTGGGTCTCTTCTTCGCCCAGAAACGCTTCCCACACCGGCTGCAGGGGGACCTCGGTCAGGAAGGCCAGGGTCGTCAGGCTTTTCCCGGCCTCGGTGCGGACTTCGGGGTAGGGATGGCCCAGGCATTTCAGCAGGCCGTCGACGGCGGCGACGGCGCTTTCGCCGGTGGCGCGTCCCAGAGCGCGCGTACAGCCGAACACGACTTTCCACTGACCTCCGGCCAGGCCGACGATCAGCGCCTGGGTGGCGGGGAGATCCGCGGGGCCGGCTTCGGTGAGCTTTTTCATCTTGTCGCTGTCCCGGGTGTGAGAGGTCAGGATCTCGCGCACCTGAGACGCTTGGAGCGAGGTGTGTAGCTGGGTCATCATGAAACCGCTTCTCCTCCCGGCGGCCTCGCCCTTGCTACGAGGGGGATCGTCTGGTCGAGGAGTCCATCGGAAACTCGCGAAACTTCCGGGGCCGGGGTGGGGAAGACGAGAAGAGGTTCCATACGATGACGATTTCCGATATTTTGCAAAACGATAGCTGGGCGGTGGCCGAGGGGGAAGAGAACGGAAAGCCGCTCTATATCCGGTTCCGCGACGAGTTCCGCCATAAGCCGGACGTTAGCGCCTTTCCCCGCCTGATCCAGATCGTGTGGAAGTATGAGGCCGATGAGAACGGTCTGCCCACCACCGAGAGCATCCCGGCCCTGAAGGGGTTCGAGAGTCGCCTGGTCGAGGCGGTTCAGCCTGAGGGGATCGCGGTGCTGGTGGCGGCGATGACAAACAACGGCGAGCGGGAGTGGATGTTCTACGCTGCGGGCCTGGCCGCGTTCGAGAAAGTCCTCAATGAGATCCAGGAGGGCGAGGAGATCTACCCGATCGATGTCTCGTCGGCCCGCGACCCGAAATGGACCGCCTTTTATGATGAGGTGCTGAGCGCTGTTGGAGAGTAGCCGGAGGGGAGCGTTCCGAGGGGCTGAGGTCGTCACGAAAACGTGAACATTCCACCAACTCGGAACGGGGGATGGGGTCGTCCGAGGGCCGGTTGGGAGCTCTCTTGGAAACCCGGAACGGCTTGAAATCAGGGGCGGCTGACGGATTTCAGAAAAGTTTGGAACATGGGGTTGACACCCCTGGGGGCCGTCGCTAATATGCACCCTATCGCCGACGGGCACTCGCCCCTCGGTCGAGACGCTTGAGGAACCAGGTTCCTCGCGACAGCGGTCTTTGACAACTGGATAATGATGACGAGCACGAATCTTTACGGTTCGTGCACCAAATGCCAATTTTATGCGGAGCAACTGACATTCACGCACTTCGGTGCTGTGATTGTAAATTGCGTCGG
>JAEXNA010000188.1 GCA_023447635.1 Vulcanimicrobiota bacterium
ATCACTCCAGTCTGATCAGGAGGGTAGGTGCGCGCTGGGGGTTACACCCGCTGACCGAACGCGACCGGGCCGCCAACGACCTTGGCGAGGCGCTCTCGCTGCCCCTGGCTCGCACCGATCAGGTGGAGTTGACGCCGCATCCGTACACTCCACACTCCGAACATCCCACGGCTCCACTGAACCCGCTGCAGCGCTACATCCTGGAGGCTGTGGCGGCCTATGAAGCTGTGCAAGAGATTTCCCATGAGGGCAGTGTCGAAGAGAAGATGAAGACGGCCTGGCAGTTGCTAGGCAAAGAAACTAAGATCGCCGGGCTGAAGACCGTCGGCGAAGCCACCGACTACCTGGCGAGCCGACTCGACCCGGAGACTGGCTGGCTGGGAGGGACCTATGTGCAATAACGTCGTCGCGTTAGGAAACGTGACCGCCGACGGAACGACCGTGTTCGGAAAGAACTCGGACCGAGACCCCAACGAAGCTCACGTGCTGGAGAAGATTGCTGCGGCCGACCATGCTGCGGGTAGCCTGGTGCAGTGCACCTACCTTGCCGTCCCTCAGGTCCCTCACACTTACGCGGTGATGCTGTGCCGCCCGTGCTGGACCTGGGGCGCCGAGATGGGGACCAACGAGCACGGACTGGTCATCGGCAACACCGCCGTTTACACGAAGGTGCCTTACGGGACGGGGGCAGGGCTTCTGGGCATGGATCTTCTGAGACTTGCCCTGGAGCGAGCCAGGACCTCTCGCGAGGCGCTCGACGTGCTCACCGACCTGTTAGAGACCCACGGCCAGGGAGGGAACTGCGGTTTCCGCAAAGCGTTCACCTATCACAACTCGTTCTTGATGGCCGACGCCAGCAGCGCGTGGATCTTAGAGACGGCAGGCTCGCACTGGATCGCTCGGCAGGTGAAAGACGTGGGGGCGACTTCGAACGCCTTGACCATCACCACCGAGTACGACCTGGCCTCCAAGGATCTGATCTCCTACGCCGTGGAGCAGGGATGGCATAAGCCGGGTAAGCCGTTCAACTTCAAGAAATCCTACGGGGGGCCGGGTCTCTACCCCAGCTACCTGTGGACGCTTCTGGGCAAGGGGGACTGTCGCCAGACTCGCCTTCTGTCGCTTCTCGATCAGGCCCGGGGGCATATCACTCCAAAAACGGTGATGTCCATGCTGCGCGACCACGGAGAGAAAGCCGGCCCGGACTATACTCCCGCCGACGGCTACTTCGAGAACTCCGTGTGCATGCACGCTGGGTTCGGCCCGGTGCGTTCCGACCAGACGACCGGGTCGTTGGTGACTCACTTCAGCGGTGCTCAGCCGACCCACTGGCTGACTGGCACTTCGGCGCCTTGCACCAGCGTGTTCAAGCCGGTCTGGTTCGATTCTGGCCTTCCCGAAATCGGCCAGCACCCGACCGGACAGTGCTGCCTGGGGACTCTCTGGTGGCAGCACGAGAGTCTGCATCGAGAGCTTCTGCGGGACTACCGGCACCGTCGCTCGTTGTGCTGGGGGGAACTCGACGGGCAAGAAGACGACTTCTTGGCCCGGGCGCCCGAGTCGGCTGGACTTTCGGCCGAAGCCCGACTTGCCTTCAGTCAGGACTGCTTCGACCGGGCGCGCGACCTGACCCTGAAGTGGGCGCAGGCTCTGGCCAAAGAGTCTATCGCACAGCCGGCGCCCGCTCTTTACCAGAAGGCCTGGGAGGGGAATAGCTCTTCGGCCTTCGTTCCTGGACCGCCCGGAACGACCACGATTCCTTAGACCATGTCCGGCTCCCTAGAGGGCCCCTAGACCTTGTCCGCTCCTCCGCGTCCTAAGAGGCCGGAGGGGCGGAGGCAGATAACGAGGACGAGGGTGCCGAAGACGACGGCAGGGGCGAGCGCCTGGCCTAGATAGTAGACGGTCAGCGCCTCGACGACCCCTATCACCAGCCCTCCGAGGAGGGCTCCGGGGAGGCTTCCGATGCCTCCCAGCACCGCGGCGGTGAAGGCGTTGAGTCCCTGGCGGAAGCCGACCTGGAAGAACACTTCGTGGTTGTAGAGTCCGTACAGGAATCCGGCGGCTCCGGCCAGGCAGCCGCCCAGAAAGAACGCCAGGCTCACGGTGCGGTCGGCGTCGATCCCCATCAGCCGAGCGGCGTCGGGGTTTTGCGCGACGGCTCGCATCGCTTTGCCGTGTCTTGTGTGGAAGACGAAGCCGTACAGTCCGGCGAGGAGCGGGACGGTTGTTGTCAGGACGAAGAGTTGGCTATAGGTGAGGACAAGCGTGGCGTCGGACCCGAAGGCGTTGCCTTCGGGGAGCAGCGCGGGGAAGTCGAGCGGGCCCCAGCCTTTCCAGTAGCCGCCCAGGTTGAGCAGGATGAAGGAGGCTCCCATCGCGGCGATCATGGGGACCTGCCTGTCTCCGCTGCGTCGTAATTTTCGGAAGGCGAGTCGGTCTATCCCGGCGTTCAGTAGCCCGGCGAACAGCATGCTCAGAGCCAGGACGAGGAGGAGCGCCAGGGCGAGAGTTGCTCCGGTGAGCCCTGGGAGTCCGAAGGTGGTGACGAGGGTCAGCGACATCAGCGAGCCCATCATGAAGACTTCGCCGTGGGCGAAGTTCACCATCTCGGCGATGCCGTAGACGAGGGTGTAGCCCAGGGCGATGATGGCGATCAGCGCTCCGTTAGAGAGGCCGGTGAGGAGTTGCTGGCCGAGCGCGGCGCTGCTCCCCTCCACCTGAACCTCCCCCTGGGGCTGTTGAGCGGAGGCTACCGCAGGAGCGACCTGCCCGGCCGTCACCTCCAACCGCCTCCGGAAGACGAAGTCTCCACCCCTCACCTCAAACCCGGACATCGAGGAAAGAGAGGTGTCGCCGTTGGCGTCGAAGCTCCAGGTTCCGAGCAGGCCGGGGTAGTCGTGGGTGCTCATGACGGCGTTGCGGATGGCGATGCGGTCGTTGGCGCCGGCCCTGGCGATGGCGGCGATGGCGACGCGGGCGGCTTCGTAGCCGTAGATGGCGAAGGCTTCGGGTTCGCTGCCGTAGCGCTTGCGGTAGGCCTGGTACCAGGCCTTGCTAGCGTCGTTCATCTGCTCGGCGGGGAGGGAGCCGAGGGTGCAGAGGACGCCGTCGGCGGCTTTGCCGGCGGCCTGCAGAAAGGCGGTGTCTTTGAGGCTGTCGGGGCCCATGAAGCGCGCTTTGGCGCCGCTGTCGCGGAGGTCTTTGACCATGCGGGCGGCTCCGTTCTGGATCGTACCGCCGTAATACACGAGGTCGGCGTTGGAGGCTTTGACCTTGCTCATGACGGCGCGGAAGTCGGGCGCTTTGCCGTCGATCCCTTCGCGGGCGACAACGGTGAGGCCGAGCTTTTTGCACTGGGCTTCGAAGACGCTGGCGATCCCTTTGCCGTACAGTTCTTTGTCGTCGAGAATGTAGATTCTGTTCAGGCCGAGGGCGTGGGCCCAGACGGCTCCGGCGGCGCCTTGAAGGTCGTCGGCGGGGACGACGCGGCTGAAGTTTCGGACTTTGCTGGGGTAGTAGATGTCGGGTTCGCCGCGTTCGGCGGGCTTGGTGAGGCCGGTGTAGGTGGCGCCAGGGCTTATCATGGCGATGCCCGCCTGGTTCAGGATCGGGATGGAGATTTTGGCGGCGCCGCTGTTGTAGGTGCCGATGTAGACCATGACCTGGGGGTCGGCGGCGGCGCGGCTGGCGTTCTCCTTCTCTTTGGCGGGGTCCCAGGTGCCGGCCTGGGCGGTGGAGTCGTCCCACGACTGGTACTCGAGGGTGAACTTTCCGGCCTTGTAGTCGACCTCTTCGAAGGCCATTCGGATGGCGCGCTCCATCATTTCGGTCTGCAGGCGGGGGCTGCCGGTGAGGGGG
>JAEXNA010000131.1 GCA_023447635.1 Vulcanimicrobiota bacterium
CTAACGTAGCGCCCGAGGTCAGAGCTGACTTGTCCCGCAAGGTCAGATAGATGTCGGCCGTGAGGGTCGTCTGCAGCCAGGAGGTCAGGGTGCCCCGGAAAGAAGAAACCATCATGGCGATCGACACGGTCGCCGCCACCGCTACCGTCAGCGCGACCGCCGCCGTGGACGAGCGGGCAAAATAGGCCGATAGCCCCTGCAGCGCCATACGGTAGGCGGGCGCCTCACTGAAACGTCTTCCGACCGCCACCGATAAGACCAGCGCGCCCGGCACCAGCAGGCCGTAACCCATCACGATGGCCAGCAGCGAAAGCAGGCCTGCCGTCAACGAGGGGTGCGCCAGCAGCACCCCGGCCAGTCCCAGACAGAGCAGCCCCAGCGCCGCGCAGACCTTGCTCCAGCGGTCGCCGTGGCCGGGGTCGCTCACCCGCAGCATCAGTTGCAGCGGCGAGGTGCGAGCGGCAAGCCATGCGGGAAGCGCCGCCGCCACCCCGGTCGCCACCACGCCGCAGAAGAAAGCTTTCCCGATCAGCGCCGGGTCGACCGCGAACCGGGTGATCGACTGCACGTAGTACAGGTCGTTCACCGTGCGAGCCACCAGCGGCACCAGCAGTCGTCCCAGCCACAGCCCCAGGGCGGCTCCCAGAGCGCTACCTACCACGGCCAGCAGCAGCGCCTCTCCCAGCAGCAGTCGAGCCAGTTCCCGCGCGGTCACCCCCAGCACCCGGAGCCGACCCAGGCTTTGACGACGGTGAGCCACGGTGAAGCTGACCACGTTGAAAATCAGGAAGGTCGCCACCAGAAGGCACAGATAGGAGAGCGCCTGCAGCGAAGTGTGAAAGGCGGCGGACAGTTCGCTCGCCGTCCTCTGCGAGGTCCCGGCCGGCTGCAGGGAGATCCCGGAGGGAAGGTTGGAGGGCAGCCGCGCGGCCTGCTCGTCGTCGAGGATCAGATCGATCCGGTCCAGCCCCTGCTGGCTCAAGATCTCCTGAGCCGTAGCGATGTCGGCCAGCAGCAGGTTGTCCAGCGCGGTCGAGGCGGCCGGTGTGCCCGGCTCGACCACTCCGGCCAGGCGCAGCGTCACCTTTCGACCGCCCACCGTAGCCTGCCGGGTCTCCCCCGCCTTCCAGCCCAGCCGGTCCGCGGTGCGGGCCGAGGCCAGCACCAGGTCGGCCGAACCCAAAACGCGCATCCGGCTGTAGCTCTGGTTCGGCCGGTCGCCTTGCAGGCGGCCGCCGGTCCAGTCCCTCACCGCGCTGTCGGTCAGCAGGTCGACCCCCAGCAGGGTCAGGGTTGGAGCCTCCGGCGCGTCGGGAAAGGCGAGATACCCTTCCACCACGGGCGCCGACTTGCGAAGCCGCTGCTCGACCCTGAGCTGCCGGTACAGCTCATCCGGCACCGTGCCGCCGCCGCGCACCAGGCTATGGGTCGCCTGGCCCGTCAGCGCCTGGGTGGAAAGCTGAAAGGAGCGACGGGCGCTGAGACTGGCCACGTCGATCCCCAGGATCACCGCCACCCCGGTGGCGATGGCGCACAGGGAGAGCAGAGGAAGCCACCAGTTATGGATCAGGTAGCGACGGTACGAGGTCCACAGCAAAGACGGCAAGCGGGACCTCCTTAGCTCCTACTCGGCGCGCGAGAAGCGGGAGACCGCAAACGCGTTGTGCGCGTGGATGCTCTCGTAGTTGGTCACGGTGACCTCGAACGAGGCGATCCGCTCGTCGGCGCGCAACCGCACGGCCACGTCACGCACGATGTCTTCCACAAACGCCGGGTTGTCGTAGGCCTGCATGGTCACGTGGCGCTCGTCGCTGCGCTTGAGCAGCGGGTAAAGCGGCGCCGAGGCCGAGCTTTCCGCCACTTCGACCAGCTCTTCGATCCACAGCTTGGGTAGCCGACCCGCGTCGGCGGCCAGGCGCACCTTCATGTCGACCGTGCCGCGCTGGTTATGAGCGCCGTAGTCCGAGATCGCTTTGCTGCAAGGGCATAGGCTGGCGACCGGCGCTTTGACCTGCAGGCAGAAATGCTCGCCGTCCGGGCCCGACTCTCCCACGAAGGTGGCTTCACAGTCGATAAAGCCGGTCAGCCCGCTGACCGGTGCGGACTTTTCCAGAAAGTAGGGGAAGGTCATGGTCACCTGGGCGGCGTCGGCCTCGAGTCGGGTTTTCAGGTCGGCCAGAATGCTGGGGATAGCGGTCATGGTGATCTCGCCCCGGTAGCGGTTGAGCACTTCGATGAAGCGGCTCATGTGGGTACCTTTGATTTTCGCCGGCAGCGAGACCGAGAGACTGACCGTAGCGATGGTCTGCTGCGTCCCCTGGGCCCGGTCGAGCACCGTGATCGGGTATTTCAGGTCGCAGACCCCGACCTGGTCGAGCGCGACCTTGCGCTGGTCCTCGGTTTTTTGAATATCCACCAGTTCCATATCTTGCCGTCCTGTTCGTACTTTCGAGCCGCCCCGAGCCCTTTGAAACTCCTCGATAGGGAGGGAGTCGCGCGTTTTCCTGGTAGCTCCTCCCTCATATGTCCAATTATGGTAGCTTGCGACCCTATATCCCCTGGCAAGAGCGCGCCCTGCCGCTCGACTGGGAGGCCGAGTTTGGGCGCAAGGCGCCGCTGAAAGTCGAGCTGGGCTTTGGCAACGGCGACTACCTGGTGCGCTGTGCCCAGGCCGATCCGGACGCGAACTACATCGGCATCGAGATGACCTGGGGCTGCGTCATGCGCGCCCTGCGCAAGTCCCGCAGGGCCGACATTCCCAACCTGCGTTTCATGCTAGAAGACGCTCGGCTGGCCCTGCAGTGGACCTTCCAGGAGCGCACCGTAGAGAGTTTCACCGGGCTTTTCCCCTGCCCCTGGCCGAAGAAACGCCACGCCAAGAACCGCCTGTTCTCGCCCTCGTTCCTCTCCTTGTGCAATTCGCGCTTAGTCGACGGAGGCGCCCTTGTGGTGGTCACCGACGCGGCGGTCTATCGCGATCAGATGCTCGAAGAGATTACGGTCGAAGAGACGGGAATGTCCACCGGTCTGGAAGTGATCCCCGCCTCTTTCGGCACCAAGTACGAGCGCAAATGGCAGGCCGAAGGCCAGCAAGAGTTCTACCGACTGACCTTCACCAAGGTCGAACACCGCCATCACCCTTTTCCGGAGATCATCGAAGTGAAGCACCACCTTGCCCCCGAATTCCACGCCGCTACTTTCGCCCCTCAGAGCGAGAAAGAGCCGCACAACGTCACTTTCAAGGCGTTCCTGTACGACGCCGAGCGCGAGATCGCCATGCAAGAGGTGGTGACCCACGAGGATTCGGTGGATCAGCACTTCTGGGTTCGCTTGAAGAAGACCGAGCGGGGCTGGAAAATCGCCCCGGCCGCTGGCAACACGCCGCTGCCTCTGCCGTCCGTGCAGAGAGCGTTGGACCTGATCTTCCAGGCCTGCAGCTAGCAGCTTCTAGGGCTTCAGCAGTTCCCGAGCCAGATCGTCGAGGCTACCGAAGCAGCCGTCCGCTTCCGCTTCGGGCGCCTGCCCTTTGGCTGCGATCTGGGCCACGTAGGCGGCCTTGATACGCCGCCCTAGCTGCAGGTCGCTGCTTTTATCGCCTACCATCACAGCCTGCTCGAGCGGCAAGGCCAGTTCCGAGGCAGCCTGCAGAGCCAGGCCCGGTTCGGGCTTACGACAGTTGCAGGCCTGATCGGGGGCGTGGGGACAGAAGTACAGCCCGGCCAGAGTGATTCCGGCTTCGGTCAACTCGGCCCGGAAGCGGCGATGCACCGCTTCCAGGTCGGCCTCGCTGAACAGGCCCCGGCCCAGGCCGGACTGGTTGGAGATCACCACCAGCGGCCATCCCGCTTCGTGAAACGCCTGCAGTCCGCGCAGGGCGCCGTCAAGAAAAACGACCCCATCGGGGTCGCTCAGGTAGCCGGGATCGTCGAGGATGGTGTCGTCGCGATCCAGCAGCAGCCAGGAGGCCTTAGGCACCCGTGGAAGCCAGCTCGCGAGAGGCGGCCAGGTGGGCGTGGATCTCTTTGAGCAGGAAGGGCGAGACCTCGAAGCAGGGGCCCAGCATGCCGGACGAGAGGTAGCGGGTCTTGCCTTCCAGGCCGCGAGCGGCGAAGCGCTGACGCAGGGTCTCGCCGCCGTCACCGCGAGGGTTCAGGTCGGACTTCGAGGCCAGCGCCAGGCACCAGGTGCCGCCGGGATAGGTAGGCACGGGGATGGTCATCAGGTGGACCATCGGGAAGAACTTTTTCAGGTCGACGATCATCTGAGCGACCTGCTTCGAGCCCAGGAAGGGCGAGCCAGCCTGCAGACAGGTGATGCCGTTCGGAGCCAGAGCCGCGTGAATCTCCTGGAAGAACTCGGGCTGGAAGAGCGCTTCCGACGGACCGACCGGGTCGCTGGAGTCGACCAGGATAACATCGAGGTCGCGGGCGTTGCGAATCGCCTCGGCGGCGTCGGCGGCGCGAACCTTGACCCGGGGGTCTTCGTCGATTTTGGAAGCCAGGGAGGGGATGTGCTCCTGACACAGGTCGATCACCTTACGATCGATCTCGATCAGGGTGACTTCCTGAACCTCGGGGTGCAGCAGGCACTCGCGCACGGTGCCGCCGTCGCCACCGCCGGCGACCAGGATCTTGGCCGGAGCGGGATGGCTGAGCAAGGCGGGATGGGTCAGCATCTCGTGATAGACGAATTCGTCGAGTTCGCAGGCCTGCACCTTGCCGTCGATGACCAGCATCCGACCAAACGCTTCCGTCTCGAGGACGTCGATCTGCTGGAATTCACTACGATGCGAAGCAAGAACTTGCTCGACGCGCGCTCCAAATCGACTTCCACCACAAAAATCTTCGCTGAACCAGAGTTCCAATGCCTTAAGGCTCCTTTGCCGATATCGTTCCAGGACACTACGCCCCGGGGGTCCCCCACCAGGTCAGAATGTTATCGCGCAAAAGCTCGGCCGCCGTCAAGGCCGCGAGCAAATTTTCCTCGATCGGGGCAGGAAGTCCACCGATCTCGAAACCGACCACACGTTCGCCGGGGATAGCCTCGAGCGCCTCGCGCAGTCCGCCAAGGGTGGCTCCGCCCGAGGCCAGGGGGTGCTGCGAGCCTAGCAGCGACGGTTCGAGCACGGCCAGGTCGACCACCACGAACAGCGGGCTGTCGCCGCTTTCGCTCAAGGCGCTCCGGGTCGCCAGCCGTGGAGAGACCTCGGCCAGCGGCAGCAGGCGCTGCTGATCTCGCAGCACGTCTCGCTGTTCGCGGGTGTAGGTTCGACCGCCGATGGCGTAGAGACGGCCGACCGGCAAGGCGGCAGCCCAGACGGAGGTGGCCGACAGCAGAGTGCCAGCGTAGAGCAGAACGCTGGCCTCGGGGTGCGCCTCCAAGAGCTGGACCGGCGTCAGATGACCGCCACCGTGGAGCAGGGCCGCTCGCCGCGTGCCCTGTTCCAGCGGCGGGGCGCTTTCGGGTTCGCCCCCGTCCCACACCCTCAGGTCCGCCAGGTCGCGGTCCAGCCGAGGGCTAAAGCTGCCAACCTGCTGCGAGAGTTCCCGGAGGAAAGGGCCTGGAGCGTAAAGTTCCAGGGAGGTGAACCGGTCGGCGTAGCAACCTGCGAAGCTTCTCATACCCCGGTTCGTTCCGCCCGCCTCTCGAGCGGTCCTTTGCGGACGGTGTGGCGAGACTGTTACGCCGTTAACATGCTGGCCACATGCGCGGCCGGAGGCCATGGCATGATGATTTTGCGCTTGAGCAGTAGCTCGATGGTGTGCCAGACTTCGTGAGCTGGTGGGCGCCGTGGTAGGTGGCTGGACACGGCAAGGCGCGAAAAACTCACAGGGCGGCTGTCTTTTCATCGAGACAGGCCGCCCTTTCCATTTGCTCTCCCTGGCTAAAGCTCGATCCGCGTTTAGGGTCCGCCGCGTAGGGTAGAGGTCGATGGTGGAGAATCTGCCCCTGTGAGACTCGAACGGCCAAAGCGAAAGCGCTGGGCGCGCCTGGCCGCCACGGCCACGTTAGCCTGGCTGGCCTTTGCCGTCTTACCGAACTCCGTCGCCGCCCAGCGGAAGTATCCTAACGACCTGGCGCGCAAGTTAGCTTCGCCGGCAGAGATTCGCGAGGCAACAACGATCCGCTCGCGGCTGCGCAAAGAGACCTCGCAGACCGAACCGCTCTACACTTTTATCCCGCAGGCGTTCGAAGCGATTCTGCCTCTGCCGAACAGCCAGGTGAAGTCCGGCGACCGGCCCAAGCAGTGGAACCTTCCGCCCTTTGCCACCCTTGACCCCGCGCTGCCTGCCGATCTCCCTGACGAGATCAAAAGAGAGTACGAACAGCGGCGCCGTCAGGAGCAAGTGCGACCTGACGGCTTTTCCGCTATCGGGCTCGAAGGACAGGAGATCGACAAATACTCGGCCCTTCTCGTTCCTCGCCCCTTCCAGCCTGGCGAAGAGATCAACGTCGAGGTCGACAGCATCCCGCCGCCCTTTTCCGTCCGTCGCTACTACGACGAGAACAAGGACGTCTTTGTCGAGGTCGCCGCCTACGGCGGCAGCACGTGGAGCAAAGCCGAAGAGGCCTATAAGGCGATCAAGCAGTCCGTTCTCGAACAGCAGCCGATGCAGGGCTTTGGCGAAGCGGCATTCCTGGCCCGCCTGGAGATCAAAGACCCTTCCACTGTTCCTCCGGTAGAAGAGATCCCCGAGGTCCTGGGGCCAGCCATGCCAGAGATCCCGCCGTTCGCCGAACTCGAGCCGGAAGACCGGGCTCGACCCGAACTGGTCGACTCGGCCCGCGCCGCGGCCCTGTCCGCTCCGTCCTTCAACGAACTGGCCGTGAAAGACCTCGAGGGGAAAAGCGTTCACTACCCCAAGGACCTCTCGACCAAGAAGTACTATCCCAAAGGCGGCGAAGTGAGGCAGACCGTCCAGGTTCTGGTCGCCTTCTACCCCGACGAAGGGCTGACGCTCAGTTTCGCCGTGGAAGAGCGGATGGGCACCGTCCAGGATCTGGTGCAGTTGGCCATGTTGGCCCAGCGAAACCTCAAAGAAAAGATTCTGGCCCGCGACTAAGGAGTCACGGGCCAGAAAGAGCGGCGTTGGCTCGAAGCTTAGGGAACGCGGTTAACCCGCCGTCTGGTTGCGACTACGGTCGCGGTAGCGCTCCATCCCCAGGCTGATCAGCTCGTCAAGCAGCTGAGAATACGGCTTCCCACTGGCCTTCCACAGCATCGAGTACATCGACACCGGGGTAAAGCCGGGCATCGTGTTCACCTCGTTAAGGTAAATACCCCCATCCCCAGCCGCGTCGAGCAGAAAGTCAACCCGCGAAAGCCCGTTCAGGTCCAGCGCGTGATATGTCTGTAGAGCTAGCTCTTCGAACTTCTCGACCAGACCGTCCTCGCCCAGTTCGGCGGGAATCATGATCTTCTGCCCTTCGGTCTCGAAATACTTGGTCTGGTAGTCGTAGAAGTCGCCGCCGTGCACGATCTCGCCCGGTACGGAGACTTCGGGGTGATCGTTGCCCAGAACGGCCAACTCGATTTCGCGGGGGGAATTCAGCCCCTTCTCGATCAGGATCTTGCGGTCGAACCGGCAAGCCTCGTCGATCCCGGCGATCAGCTCCTGGCGGTTACGGACTTTCGAGATGCCGACCGAGGAGCCCAGATTGCAAGGCTTCACAAAAGCGGGGAAGCCGGCCGTGGCTTCGATCGTCTGGAGCAGCGCTTCCCGGTCGCTCTCGCTGTTTTGGGCCGCCTCCCAGTGCGAGCGCAGCAAGGTATGAGCGGGCAGCACCGGCAGGCCGGCAGCCAGACAGGCGGCCTTCATCAGCGACTTGTCCATCCCCAATGCCGAAGCCAGAACGCCGGCTCCCACATAGGGGATATCAGCCATCTCCAGCATCCCCTGCAGGGTGCCGTCTTCGCCGTAAGTGCCGTGAATGACCGGGAACAGGATGTCCATCTGGTCGATCGCTTCGCTCTTCCCTTCCCAGCGACCGGGTTGGTCGCTGGCGCCGGGGATCAGTGCCAGGGCGTCGCTCTCGGAGAACCCTTGCGTCTGAAGCTCCTTGACGTTCTTGGTGGCAAGCTGCTTCTGCGCGGTAGCGGGCGGAAGCCAGCGGCCGTCCCGACTCACATAGAGCGGGGTGACTTCGTATTTCGAGCGGTCCAGATTCTCGATAATGGCGCGGGCCGACAGGACGGAGATCTCGTGCTCACCAGAGCGCCCACCAAAAACCACAGCAACTTTCAGTTTGTTCATGGCGCACGCGTTCGTCAGCACGAGGGGCCGCCCTGTCGAAAACCCGCTTGCTCTTGAATTTTTTTCTCAAACCGAGAATCCGCGGGGGAGAGCTGTCACAGGGATGCAGGAACTTCTCCGCAAAGAAGCGCGTCTCTCTCAAGTATCTTCACATTAACTCGGAGGCTCTATGAAGAAAAACTTTGCCATTCGCCTGGCCGGGGTGCTCTGCCTCGGCGGTCTGCTGCTGGGAGGAGTCTCTGGCTGCGGTAGCTCTAACAACGAATTTGTGGTAACCCCGGGCGCCGCCGCCCCGGTGGCCAGTACGGAATACCTGTTGGGCCGCGTCCTGCTCGACGGCCCGGTTTCGAACGTCCCGGTCGAGATCCGCGACACCACAGGCCAGGTGCTGCACCGCTTCACCACCAACAGCCGCGGCTGGTTCCAGAAGCGGGGCACCGTCCCGGCCGACTTTACGGTGGTGGCTCTGGTAGGCTCCAACAGCTACCGTCGCGAGGTGCGCGGCGGCTGGAGTCGAGGGACCCTCTATGTCAGCACCGGGACGACCCTGCTGAGCGCCTACGCAGCGGCTCACCCCGAGCTGTCTCTGGAGTCGGCTCAGGAGCGACTGCGCCAGGCTCTTCAGCTGGCCCCCGGCTTCAAGCTCTCCTGGGTGGGCCAGGTGCAGGCGCCAAACTTCTCCGAGGCAGGGTTCCTGCAGGGCGTGCAACAGTTCGGAGGACTGCAGGCCTACCTCGAAGCTCGCGTTCAAGAGATCGACAGCGTCCGTGGCGCCGAGGTGATCGACCGTATCCTGAAGCAGGCCAAAGGCCTGGCGGGAGACGCCGTCAACGCCATCTGGGGCTCGACCGTCAGCACGGCGGTCGGCGATGCCATCGCCAACTGCGGCTTCAACTACACGACGGCGAGCGCACTCAACAGCATTTCGGCTCAGCTCAGCGATGTCGAAGACGACATCGAACAGTTAGAGGGTGAACTTCAGGGAGTCTACCAGGAAGCCCAGCTGCAAGACGACCTGGACGACCTGGCTGCGGCTGGCGACACCCTGGGGGTGGCCATCAACGACCTCCAGCAAACCGTGGACGCCTATCGTGCCTCGCACACCAACGATGGAAGCTACAACGTTCCCCAGGAAGCCAACCAGACGGTCGTCACGGCCAGGTCCAACCTGCTCAACTTCAACATCGAGAACACCGCTCAGCCCCTGACGACCCTGGCCGACGGCACGATCCAGGCGGAATTCTTCAGAGCCCGCGCAACCTCGGGCGCTCAGTACTTCCCGGATAAAGACCAGTGGCTGTCCTACCCCTGGCGACAGAACTCGGTAACCCGGGAAGCGCAAAACCTGCTGGCTCAGAACTGGGCCCGCCTGGAGCAGGCGACCTACCTGATGTCGGAAGCCGCCAACGCGTCCGACCCTTCCGAGCGCGCGACCCAGCTGAACGTCGCCTACCAGCAGAGCCAGGTCTGGGCTGCCGATATGCAGCGTGGAAACTTCTACGTCCCCGACCCCGTGATGGCCGATGACGTGCTCTATGATGCGGCGACCGGCACCCTTTGGGCCAACGAATTCTTCGAGGCTGTCGAACACGGCGACGCTAACGACGCTGTAGCTCAGCTGACCTACGGTCCCGTTGGCGAGACGGTCGCTTTTAGTCTGCCAACCCATCAGGAAGTGGAAAGACTGTGCCAGAATCGGGCCGGAGTCCAGATTTCGGATATCCGTGATCAGATGAGCGACGGAGAATGGGATGATGCCGACACGGACGACTGGGTCGACGCTTTCCAGACCCTGGGCTTCGACACCACCTACTACGACAACATCGACAATGCCGGAATCGGCGGCAGCGACGACAACGAAGGCAGTTGGGTCCAGAGTTGGTCGACCTCGGACAACAAATACAACTTCGTCACCTGGAACAACGACGGCGACAACCCGGACGACGACAACTACACGGACAACGAAACCTGCAGCTATCTGGCTCGCGTCAGTATCTACGACACGCCCGACCAGGCCAGTCAGACCGACGGCGACCCGGCTCAGGTCGCCCTGGCCACGGTCTCGGCGCTTAGCCCCTGGAGCCCCGGTATGAGCATGAACACTCCCGTCCTGACCTCTGGCCAGACCACGACCTATGGCGGCGTCCAGATTCACGCCGGGCTGGTCTTCCAAAAGGACAGCATCAGCGGCGGCAACTACAACAACGGGACCAGCTACGACGTGACCAACCGGCTCGAGTGGTCCTCTTCGGACTCGCGCGTCGCTTCGGTTTCGAACCTGGCCTCGGAGACTGTACC
>JAEXNA010000069.1 GCA_023447635.1 Vulcanimicrobiota bacterium
CGCATCGAGCCCGCCCCCTACAGGGAGACGGGCTCGATTCCCGTGACGAAGAAGCTAGAAGAAGCGCCTGGCCATCGCCTCGAGCACCTTCCGTTCGGGCTTGCCGTTCGCTCCACCCACCGGCTGCAGGCAGACGTGATCGGCTCCGGCGTCCAGGTGAGCCTGGATGCGAGCAGCCACGGCGTCCTCATCTCCCCAGGCGACCATGGCGTCCAGGAAGCGGTCCGAGGTGCCGTCGATCTCTTCTTCGGTGAAGCCCCAGCGCAGCCAGTTGTTGCGGTAGTTGGGCAGCTTCAGATAGATGTCGATGACCTCGCGGGCGGCGGCGCGAGCCTTGACCGGGTCGGTCTCGAGCATGACCTTCTGCTCGACATACAGCTTTTTGCCGGCGCCCAGAATGGCGCGAGCCTCGGCCGTGTGTTCGGGCGTCACGTTGTAGGGATGAGCGCCGTCGGCCTGGTCCCGGGACAGCTCCAGCATTTTAGGGCCCAGAGCAGCCACGATCACCTCGCCGGGGTCGTCCGAGCGGGGCGCATCATACTTGGCCTCAGCCATCTTGCCGAGATACTCCTTCATGAAGGCCAGCGGCTTGTTGTAGTTGTGCCCGCGCAGACGCTCGACCAGCGGGGCGTGCGAGACGCCCAGGCCCAGCAGGAAGCGGCCATTGGACTGCTCGTTGAGGGTCAGGCGCGAAGCCTGAGCGGCCATCGCGTCGCGGGCGAAGATGTTAGCGATGCCGGTGGCGATGACCAGCTTGTCGGTTTGAGACAGGAGCCAGGAGCTCTGCACCAGGGCGTCACGACCGCGCGCCTCGGGGATCCAGAAGGCGCCGTAGCCCCAGGCTTCGACCTGGCGAGCGAACTCGGCGGTTTCGGTGGCTGTCAGCGCCTCGGTAAAGAACCAGACGCCTAATTTGTTGATATTCATAACGCTCGCTTCGGAATGGACCGGCGGGCGCCTTCAGCCCGACCGCGAGATGCAACAAACTTTCGGCGAGATGGCAACATTTTGTTCACACAATTGGCCTACACTAACACTATCCCACCACTACCTGGTGTCGGAGAGGGGAACCACGATGGACGCTTTAAACAACAATTTCGCGCAGTTCCAAGCCATGAACGCAGCGATCAACCAGAACCAGGCGATGATGCAGCAGCAGCGCGCCCGGCTCTTACAGCAGCAGAACGTCCGCATGGAGGGCCCGGGCCCCGAGCGAGCCCAGGCCGGCACCCTCTACGTCCACGACTCTTTCGTGCCGAGCAACCCGGAACAAGCGTTCAATCCAGCACGCAACCCGCACGGTATTCAGGTTGCCCGCAGCGCTCGTCGGCAGGGCTTTCAAGGTCAGATCGTAGGGAGCGAAAACTCTCTCACTCGGCGCCAGCAGACCGCCTTCAATCATCGGAACAACCTGTCCACTCCCAACGCCAACCGCGAGCAGGTACTGCGCGACATTCGAGGCTACACCGAAAACATCACCTCGGGCCTTCTTGATGGTCGCTCCGACCGTCTCGACCAGCTGCGCCAGCGGGGCGCTCGCAACTCGTCCGTCAACTTTTCGCAGGGCGAAAGCCGGGCCAGCACCACCTCGGCGCTCTACGACTCGGCAGCTCGCGCGTGGAGCCCGGACCCCAGCCTGAACCAGGTCGACCGTTTGATGGCCGGCAACGCCGTGGACAACTACGCTCGCGCGTTCGGCCTCGACGCAGGCAAGCTTCGTGATTCCAACCCTCGAGTCAGCGGGCCCGAGCGCCAACGCCTACAGCAGCGCCTGGCTGGCCTGGTCGACCAGACCTACAATACCAGCCCTACCCTGCGCAACTCTCAGCAGCGCTACGACCGCGCCGTCAACCAGTTCGAGGCCGGACGCAACTCGGTGGTCGTTTCCGCAGGCAACGAGTTCGATTACCTCGACCTGATGGCCCGGGACGCCGGTGGTCGGCGCATCAATGCTGGCGAGAATTTTACCCGCAATGTCCTGGAAAACGAGGCCGTTACCTCGGTCGGGGCTACCCGCTGGTTCCAGAACGGCAATTCGCTGCGCGAAGTCCGAGCGGGCTACTCGTCGCGAGGTCCCGGCGTGGACATTTACGCCAGCGGCTCGCTGGGCAACAACAATCACTCGCGGATGGACACGGCCGGCACCTCTTTCGCTGCCCCTCGCGTGGCCGCGACGATGGCCGAACTGCACCGCCGCAATCCCACCATGAGCAGCGCTCAGGTCGAGCGCCTGATGCGCGACAACCTGACCCACGGCCTCAGCGACTCGCGCGGGCAGATGGAAGTGCTCGACCATCAGCGGACGGCAGACTTCCTGGCTCGCGGCACTTTCTAATTAGCGGCTGCCAAGCCGCCGAGGAATGTAGGGCCAGGGGAAGCGCTCTGCGAAGATATCGCAAAATCGCACCCAAGGAGCTACCATCCCCATGTTCTTCAGCCTGCTCAAAGATCTGTTTGGAAAAAGGGAGAAAGTGCGTTGCTCGCACATCCTGGTCAAAGACCAGGCTCAGGCGCAGGCCCTGTTGGGAGAACTGACGTCCGGAGCCGACTTCGCGGCCAAAGCGCGCGAACTGTCCCAATGCCCCAGCGGTCAGAACGGCGGCGACCTGGGCAGCTTCGCTCGCGGCGCCATGGTCAAAGAGTTCGACGCGGTCGCTTTCGACCTGGCCGTGGGTCAGATGTCCGGCCTGGTGAAGACCAAGTTTGGCTACCACATCCTCAAGCGGACCGGTTGAAGTCAGACTAGGGCCCTACCCCCTTTGCTTGAGGGCTAAGCCAGTTTATCGGATCCCGCCCCTACGCGGGGGACCCATCCCGTCCGTGGCAAAGGAGCAGGGATGGCAGATATGATCCACTACTCGAACCCCCAGAGCCGGGGAATGCGCACCCAGGTGCTCTTAGACTACTACAACCTTCCCCATCGCACCGAGGTGATCGACTTCGCCAGCGGGCAGACCCGCAGCGAAGAGTACCTGAAGATCCACCCGTACGGACGGGTGCCGGCCCTGCAAGACGGCGACCAGACGCTGATCGAGTCTGGTGCCATCACCCTGTATCTGGCCGACAAGTACGCCGACAAGTTCGGCACCCCGGCCGTGGGAACGCCCGAGCGAGCTCGAATGTACGAGTGGATGTTCTTCCTCCAGGCCACTCTCGAGCCTGTCGCCACAGAATTCTTCACCTCCGACGATAAGGCCAAACCGATCGCCAAACTCAAGGAGTTGCTGCTGGCCATGGAGTCGCGCTACAAGGGCAAGTACATCCTGGGCGACAAGGTCACGTTCCTCGACGTGGTGCTGGCCTGCGAGTTGTGGTGGTGCAAGCTGATCAACCTCTATCCCGAAGGTCTGGTGCTCTACGACCGCCACCTGGCCGAACTCGGTCCTCAGCTCTCCAAGAACTTCGCCCCGGCCTAAGGTCAAGGTTTTGCGGAGGCCGACGGCTTCGCCCGGGGAGTTCCCGAGGGCGTGGCCGTCGGCGAGGGCTTGGGCTTGGGCCCGCGCTCCATATTCGCCACCGGGTGCTGGGACCACAGGCCTCGCCGGCGCAACAAAAACTCCCGGCACCAGGCCATCACCGTCGGTCCCGGGTCGTAGCGGAACTGCGGCTTGGGGTACCAATACGGGTACTCGGTGTCCGCCAGGTCGGTGTAGTCGCTCAGGAACACCTCTCCCATAGCCACATCCTGGTGCGAAAGCACAGCCCAGACCGGCAGGTCGTACTTTTTCAGCAGCCCGTCGATCAGGCAGAAACCGGCCAGAAGTTGCAGCGGCCGACTCATCAGGTCGGCCTCGTCTTTGGCCACCATCTCGATCGCCAGCGCCCGATGGTCCAGACCGTAAGTTCCCGAGGTGCGACGGTCTTCCGGCACCAGCGAAAGAACGGCCCCGTCTTTGTCGACCATATAGTGCACGGTAACCAGACTCTTGACCGGCTTCTGGTTGCCCACTGGCAGGTTCGAAGGGCGGCTAAAAAGATCCAGCACCGCCTCGGCGTCGTCCACTACGGTGTAATGCAGCACCACGTACTTGGGCGACAGCATCACCTCTTCTTCGCCGTAGAGGCGGCGGTTGCGCTCGAGTTCGGCGTTGGTGTAGCGGCCGATCGGCAAGGAGTAGTCCAGCAGGCGCAAGGGCGGGCAGGCCGCCTCGGCTAGCTCTCCCGGCAGCGGCTTGAGTTCCGGCTCGATCCCCAGCAGTAGCAGGTAGCGTTCCCTCCAGAACGTCTCGGCATCCTCGGGCAGCGAACTCAGGCACAGCGCCATCATCAGCATCAGTTCGATCACGGCCTATCCTCGCAGTGGCGATTGAACCACTCTTCGCCCCAGCGGCGCTGCCCCTCGGCCAGCAAGGCCGCGCGGCCGCCAGGGGTGACCTTCTCAGAAAACTTTTCCAGCCAGAGCGGCATCTGCTCCGGGCAGACCGGGGCGCAGACAAAGCCGTCCTGCTCCCATCGTCCGCTGCGCAAGCGAGCCTCGATCTCTACCAGCGGCACCGACGTCGTCATCGAGCAGGCTAACTGGTACACCCCGGAGTGTTCGTTGTAGAGCATCCCTACACAGCGCACCTCGCGCAGTTCATCCCGCTCTAGCCCTAGCTCTTCCCGGGCCTCGGCAAGCAAGGTTTCGAACGGCCCGTTGGGCGGCTGCAGGCTGCCCGCCGGGCAGACGTGCCACATCCCCGGCAAAGCCGCTACACGGGCGCTGCGTTTCTCGACGATGAACCCCTGCGGGCACTCGGTGGCGCAACAGACCGCCACGACCTGAGCCTTGACCCCCCATTCGGGGTGAGACTTGGTGCCCACCACCTGGGAATAGTCGCCCCGGTCGGCCAGCAACTCGAACCGCTCGCCCACCGTCCACGACGCGACCCGGTAGATCGGGTCGGCGGTGACCGTCATCCCCCGCTCGCGCAAGCCCTGGCAAGCTTGTTCGGCCAGAGCCTGGCGCTCGGGACCCAACTCGAAGCGACGCCCCGTCTCGCGCAGGCCGACCTCGGCGAGCGGACCATCGCCCAGCACCAGAAGCCTGGCCTCGCTGTCCCCTCTATGAACGGAACGGTACACGTGGCGAGGTTTGCTCCAAAAGGGCTCCGGCCCCTCCACCTTTCTCAGGGCAATGCGGGACAATTGGCAAAAACGAACACTCGTTCTGAAGTCTTTTCGCCAAACGTGCAGAAAGAAATTCAAAATGACCGCCAAGACCCCCTCGAAGTCCGCCTCCTCCAAGGGCTCAAGCCCTCAAGACCCCGCCCCTAAAGGCAAAGTGATCGACAACGACCTGCGCTGGACCCTGCTCAACGCGCTGCGCAACGGCACCGTCCCCGACCTGGGACTGGAAGAGATCGCGGTCGGTCTGGACCCGCAGGTCCAGGCTATCGAAGAAGGGCTGAAGTTTGCTGCACGGGGGCGCAGCGGCTACAAGTTCCTGCGCGGCGACTACGGCGCGGGCAAAACCTTCCTCTCCTCCCTGGTCGCCTCGCGCGCCGCCGAGATGGGCTTTCTCTACAGCAAAGTCGTCATTTCGGCCGCCGACACCCCGCTCTACAAACTGCTTTCCGTCTACCGCCGCATCTGCGAAGGGCTCTCCCGCAACACCCGCAGTCCTGGCGGCCAGTTCCGCTCGGTGATCGACCGCTGGCTCTACACCCTGGAAGAAAAGGTCATGGAGCTTCAGGGGATCGACGAAGACGACGACCGCTTCCCCGCCGAAGTCAGCAAGCAGGTCGACCGTGAACTGCTGGCGCTGGGCGATACCGCCGGCCGACTGGCCGCCTGTTTGAAAGGCTACCACCAGGCCCAGATGGCGGGCGACTACGGCCAGGCCAGCGCCCTGCTGGACTGGATGAGCGGCGAGGACAAAATCGCGGCCAACATGAAGAAAATCGCCGGCGTCACCGGTCATATGGAGAACGCCGACGTGTTCGCCTTCCTGCAGGGCCTGCTTCAGATCGTTCGCGCCAGCGACGGCCAGAAAGGCCTGGTGGTGGTGGTCGACGAGGTCGAAACTATCCTGCGCCTGCGTCGCCCCGAACGGGTCAAAGCGCTCGAGGTGCTGCGCCAGATCATCGACGCCTGCGATCGTCACGAGTTTCCCGGGCTGTACTTCCTGTTCACCGGAACTCCCGATTTCTTCGACTCGGCCCAGGGTGTGCCCGCCTTGCCGCCGCTGCACGACCGCATCAAAGTCGAGTTCTCGGAGGGGTTGGAGGACAACCTGCGCCAGCCTCAGATCCGCCTGCGCGCCTTCGACCGCGAGCGCCTGGGAGCCGTGGCGCGCAAGGTTCGCGACGTCTATCCCAGCGACAAAAACCTCGCAGCCGAGATCGATGATGGGGTCATCGACACTCTGACCGACGCCATGACCGCCGGATTCGGCGGCCGGATCAGCGTGATCCCTCGCCTCTTTCTGCGTCGCTACGTCGACCTGCTGGACCGCACCGACCAGCATCAGGGCTTTGTCCCGATGGAGTTCTTGCAGAACCAGGGGTTGGCTCCGCTGCAGGCGAGCGAACTGACCGACGACGAGCGAGAGTCCTGGGACGGCGCGCAAGAGATCGAACTTTGAGCTCTTCGGCCTTTTTCTCCCTTACCCCCAGAATGCAGCAAGCCATCGTCTCCCGCCTCGGGTGGCGTAGCCTGCGTCCCGTCCAGGAGGCCTCGATCCCTCCCCTGCTGGCGGGACACGACGCCATCGTGCTGGCTCCCACCGCGGGCGGCAAGACCGAATCGGCCATGCTACCGCTGCTCGACCGCCTGCTGGCCGGGTCGAAGCAAGGCCAACCCGCCATCATCTACCTCTGCCCGCTCAAGGCGCTGATCAACAACCTGCTCCCCCGCTTACAGAGCCTGGCCGCGCTGGCCGGGCGTGACGCCTTTGCCTGGCATGGCGAGGTCACGGCCACCGAGCGGAAGGGCTTTTTAGAGGACCCTCAGGCCGTGCTGCTGACCACTCCAGAAAGCCTTCAGGTGCTGCTCTCCCGCTCGAACCTGGACGTCGCGTCCCTGTTTGGGGGGGTGGAGACCATCGTCATCGACGAGGTCCACGCTTTTGCCGGAACTTCTCGCGGCGACCAGCTGATCGCCCTGCTCCACCAACTTGATGCGCTGCGCGGAGCGCCTATCCAGCGGGTCGGCCTGTCCGCCACCGTAGGCAACCCCGAGGACCTGCTGCGCTGGCTGGGGGGAGGCCGCGGGCGCCCGGAAACCCTGGTCGACCCGAACAAGGACGGCGCTCACAAAAGCAAGCGGATGCTCGAGGTGCACCCCGTGGGCACCGACAGCGCCGAGTGCGCCCATCTGCTTTCCAAGCTGATGAAAGGCAGCGCCAAGAGTCTGCTCTTCGTCGACTCGCGCCGGCAGGCCGAGGAGATTCGCGGCCAGCTAGCCCAGTGCGATGTGGAGGCGCTGGCCCACCACTCCAGCCTGAGCCAGGAGATGCGCGAGCAGAGCGAGGCCGCTTTCAAAGGGTCGGCTCAAGGCAAGCGGCTGCCTCAAGTGATCGTCTGCACCTCGACCCTGGAACTGGGTCTTGACGTGGGCGACGTGGACAAAGTGTTCCAACTCGGGGCTCCCTCGACCGTCTCGGCCTTCCTGCAGCGCTTCGGCCGGGCCGGCCGACGCGAGGGTTCGGTGGCTCACATGGTGTTCGTGACCGACCGAGAAGAGTCGTTTCTCAGAGCTCTAGCCTTGATCCGGCTGGCCCTGGCCAAACGGGTCGAACCGGTCGAACCCGACCCTCGCGCCTTCTGCGTGCTGATTCAGCAGATTCTGCTCCAAGTCCTGAAACACGGAGGCCTGGCACCGGACAAGCTTTGGGCCGCCCTGGGCAGCCCGCCCTGCTTTGCCGGGATCACCGCCGACGAGAAGGCTCACCTGCTGCGCCACATGGTTGACGGCGAGTGGCTGCTCAGTGGTCAGGGCCGCCTGCGCCTGGGCGACCGGACCGAGAAGGCCTACAGCCGCTCGCACTTCCTGGAACTGCTCTCGGTGTTTTCTGGTGGTGCCAGCGTCAGCGTGAAGACGGTGGAGGGGCGACCCGTCGGCACGCTGGACGCCTCGGTGGCGCTACGCCTGTGGTCGGAACGGTCGTCGTTTATCCTGGGCGGCGGCTCCTGGGCTCCCAAAGGCTGGGACGAGCGCTCCAAGACGCTGACCGTAGTGGGCTCGGTGGGAGGCGAATCGGTGCGCTGGAGCGGCAGCAAAGGCGAGATGTCGATGGCGCTGACCCGCGAGGTTCGCGCCGTGCTGACCGAGACGGGACCTCTGGGATTCCTGGGGCCCAAGGCGCAGAGCCATCTGGACAGCCTGCGTAGCAAGGCTCACGACGTGGACGGCGAGCGTCCGGTGGTGTGGGAGATCGGAAAGCTGGAAAACCGCAAGACGGTGGTCGAACTTTGGGCCGGCCAAAAAGTTCACCGCACCCTGGCCAACGCCTGGGCCGGCTGGCTGGGCTGCCCGGTCTCTTACGACGACCGCCGCATCACCCTGTCGGTCCGCATGGCCCAATGGGAAGAGATGATGGTCCAGGCGCTAGCCGGCGATCCCGAAGAGCTTTTGCAGGCCGGATTGAGAGCCGATTCCGGCGCCGCCCCGCCCAGCGACGTTAAGTTTGCCGAACTGTTACCCGATGAGATACAGCGAGAGGTCCTATGGAAGCAGCACTACGACATCCCCGCCGCCCGAGCGGTGATGGCCGAACTCGAGCACCGGGTGGTACTGGAACTCTCGACGGCTTTGGTGAAGGGAGAGTAAGGGGATGAGCAGCCAACTTCGCAGCCGTGGCGCCGAGGGCAAGGTGTCTCTTCCCGTGGCAGAGAACGCCCCGCCCGTGGTCATTCGCAGCAGCCGCCCCGGGCCCGCTTCTCCCGCGCCCACTCCGCCGGCAGAACCTTCTCTGAGCCCGCTCTTTGCCTACGCCAAAACCGGCTCGACCCCGTACACCGTGACCCGCAGCGGTCAGACGGTCAAATTGGCCTGGCCGGGTGTCAAGATCACTCCCAGTCAATTAGCCGAACTGTTGCGCACCCTGCCGGGAGGACGCCGTCTGGATGGCGCCACTCGATTTGGGGCCCGAGTGGCGACGCTGTCGTTTGACGGCAAGCTGCGCAAAGGACGACTGGCTCCGCCTTCCCAGGAAGGCGTGGTGCTGGTTTGGACCGAGCCGAGCAGCGACCTGGCCGAACTCGACCAGTCCGCCCGGAAAATCTTCGAACCTCAGGGCGAATGTCTGGGTCGGCTGGTTCTAGAGACCACCACGCAGCGTGCGGTGGCTCGTATCTACCGCAACCCCGAACAGCGCGACCCCGGCTTCGTGCTCGTGCGCGATGGGGCGGTGGTGGGCGACATCGGCTGGCTCGAGACGCTGGAGCGTCCCGAGGAAGCGCGCCTCTGCCAGGTGGTCGTGGAAGGCGATCTCCCCTGGGAGAGCGGCATCCCTTCGGCCTTCCAGGGGCGTTTCCAGAAACTGGCCAAGCTGGCCGCCCAGCGCTCGAAAGAGCTACTCGACACCATGCCGTCTCCTAAGGAGAGTCGAGCCCTCGTACCGGCCCTGCTGGAGTCGGCTCGCTTTCAGAGCCTGGCGGAAAGCCGTAAAGGGCACCTTCCTCCCCTGACCACCGTAGGTCAGGTGCTGGAGATGCTTCAGATGGGAGGCGGTCGCAAAAGCGTGGCCGAGATCCGCGATGCCCTGGCCATCCCCGCGATCCGTTTTGAAGAGGTGCTGGTCCAGCTCGACGGCCTGCTGCGTAAAGGCGAGGACGTCTGCCTTTCCCGCAGCCTGGACGGCGGCTGGCTGCTGCTGCATCAGGATGTGCTGATTCGCCTGTTCTCCTTGAACCCCGAGGCCAGAGCCAGCGATGGTAGGGTCAGCGCCCACGACCTGGACGGGCAAGAGCGCAGCGTGGACATCCCGATCGAACTCGAGCCGAAAGAGCGCCGGGTGGTCGAGGCGCTGCTGCGCTACGGAAAGCTGTCCGAGCGGGAACTGTCTCAGGTGGTGGGCAGTCGGCGGGTGGGCGGCCTGATGGAGAAGCTGATCGGTCGACTCGAGTCGGCCGGAAGCTACACGCTTCGGGTGGCCGGCGACTCTGACGACGGCAGAGTCTTCGAACTCTCGGTCTGAGCCACGTCGCGCTCGGAGTCGGATACCTGCGGCCACATCGCCCTTCTGGAGATGTGGCGCTCGACGATCAGGCTGGTCACCACAAGGATCAAGGACACCGTCCAGAACAGGTACGGATGCGCCATCCAGAACCGCGGCACCAGGCGGATCGAGAAGCAGTAGCCCAGGGTTAACGCTTGTCCTGTCAGGAAGATTGGCCACCGGACAGAGCGCATGGCGGGAGTCTTGTTGGCTGAAAACGCCTGCCAGGACACGGCGAACGGAAACGCAGCGACCAGGTCGAGAACGTAATGCCCCACGAACGGTCCCAATGCGGAAATCAGTGTCGTCACCACCAATCCGAAGTAGATCCATCGCCACGCTCGAGAGATTGGGGCCACAACGAAGTAGGCGATCAGGATCCAGCAGGTGTGCATGGACGGGATGCACGTACGCGGAAATTCGGGCGGAATTGGAACCAGCTCCAGCGGAATGCTGCTGGGTATTGGCTCGAAAGGCCAGGGCGGCATCCCTATGAAGGCGTAGAGGCCCACCATGGGCAGACTGTAGCAAAAGACCAGTCCGACCACCCCAGAAAGAGCGAAGGCCAGGAACAGATCAGAGTAACACCGGCGGTGATAGATCTGGTTGAGGGCGAACGCCAGCAACACCCAGATCAGAAGTCGAGAGTAAATGAAATGGAGAAAAAGGTCCCAGCCCCGGTGCGTAACCTGCCAATGGGCGACTTCAAAAGCTGGCAGGAAGCCGATGGCGCCCTCGACGTTGTAGCCGTACGCGTCATGAACGAGCGGAGTCAGATAGGAAAGAGAACCGATCATCGCCCCCGAGAGCACCGGGTAGAGAGCTAGAATCGTTCCCATGCGCAAATACATACGAGCGCGACGGCGTCCGTGGGGCATAGGGCCGAACAGACTGAGGTGCACGAGACCAATCAATCCGGCGACCCCGATACCCCCCCCGAAAACCAGCAGGCGACCAAACAAGTCCCACTTCGCAGGTAGTTGTACCAGGTACCCCACCTCCAGCAGCAGCGCCAGGATAGCTACGTTGTCACGATGGCTCGCCGAGGGCCTGGAGAGCAGGTAGAGGATCGCTAACGAAGCGAAGGAGGACGCATTGTTGGGCGACAGTCCTATGATCTCGAAGAACCCATCAAACTCGGGCAGTTGGAAGGTGCCGAAAACCAACAGTCGGGAGAGAACCAGGACCGCGAGGCCGCCGAAAAGCAGCTGCCAGGATAGTTTTTCCAGACCTAATTCCCGAGTATCCAACGGCTCGCCGGGCCTACCCGAGAGTCTTCTCGCCATGCGCGCGCCGTTCGGTCAGCGAAAAACAGACTCCTCCCCGCCGCCGGTCCTGAAACTAGCTCAGCCCGTGGCGCTCAATAGGCGCTCAGCCCATGGCGCCCAGTAGGCGCTGGGCGATGTTGCCGATAGAGCCGGCGCGGTCGGTGCCGTTGACGATGCGACGGGCGTTCCCGAAGTCGGTGCCCTGGTCGTTGATATATTGATCCAGACGGCGACCGGTGAAGGTGCCTTCCTTCATGCCTCCGACCAGGATCTGAGCCGCAATGTTGGGGTTCTGAGCCATCTGGGGGTTGTTCACCAGGTCGACGCCCAAACGACGCGACCAGTCGGTGTAGTTGCGACGTCCCGTGATCTGGACGTAGCCGCGACCCTTGAAGCGAACACCGTCGCCCGGCTGGCTGTTGCCCAGCGAGGAGCGGCCTTCGTAAGCGCGTCCCGAGGCAAACTCTTCCATGTGGGCGCCAGCGCCCGACTCGTGGACCGAGGTGGCCAGGATGTAGGCCAACTGGGCTTTATTGGTGATGCCTTGCTTCTGAGCTTCGGAGATGATGTAAGGGAAGTGCTGGTTGGCAGCGCGCTGCTGCGACTGAGGCAGCACCGAGACCAGACGACCAACGTCGATGTTACCGATCCGGCCACCGGGGGGCAGGGTCGGGCCGTAACTGCCGACATCGCCACCGCCGTAACCGTTGTTGCCGCCGTAGCCGTTGTTGTAGCCGCCGCCGTAATTGCCGCCGTAGCCGTTGTTACCGCCCAGGAAGCCGCCGACCGGGGAAGCGCCGCCGCCGCCGGGATAGCCGCAGCCGCAGCCGCTCATGCCCTGGCCGAACTGACCCGGTCCGATCTGCATCGGGAAGGCCTGGCCCATGCCGCCGCCCATCATCTGAGCCATCATGCCCATCATCATCATGGACATCATGGCCATCGGGTTCATCCCGCCCATGCCGCCCATCTGGCCCATTTGCGCCATCTGGTCCATCATCTGGCCCATCTGACCCATCATCTGGCTCATGGGGCCCATCTGGCCCATCGGCATCCCGCCGAAACCGTTCATCATGGGCATCCCGCCTGGGAAACCGCCCATTCCCATATTCCCCATACCTCGGTTGCCCCCGAGGTTGAGGTTGATGTTAAGCTGCATCCAGCCTCCTAAAAGAGATAGTCTTGGGAACAGTGTACCCTAGATAGGAGCCCGGCCCAAGACGGAGCAGCAAAGCTTTAACCGAGTTTACAAAAATGTAACAGACCCACTCACTCCATCAGAGGAACCAGCAGCACGGGGACCTGGCTCTTGGCCACCACGGACGAGGACAGGTCGCCCTGATTGGCGGTACCTAACCCGGGCGCTCCCAGGATGACCATATCGTGACCAGACGAAGCGCTAAAGATAGAGGAGGCCGTGTCCGGGCCTTCCACCGTGCTGACGACGCACTCGACCCCAGCCTCCTCCAAGAAGCGCTGGGAGCGCTCGAGGTGCTGCTCGATACGACGACGCACGGCGGGAGACGCCCCCGGTTGAAAAGCGTGGAAGATGGTCAGGGCGGCGCCCGCCTCTAACCCGATGCGGGCCCCCATCCGGATGTCGGCGTCGCCCGGCGCCCCGCCGGCGGTGCAGACCAGGATGCGAGAGACCCGACTGGGGGTCTTACCGGGGAAGACGATCAGCACGGCTACGCCCAGCTTTTCCAGAAGCGCAACCGCCGTCGTGCCCAGCCGGTCGCCGCGCCCCAGGGCGACCACCTCGTACTGTCCCTCCTGGCAAGCCCGCAGGATCTCTTTGCGCGGCTTCCCCGTGCGCAAACCGACGCCCAGGTCCGGGATAAAGGGCGCCCAGGCCTGGTGCACTTCTTGCAGTCGCTGGTGCGCCTCGGCGGCGTTTTCCTTGACTCCGACCACGGCCATCAGAGTGGCCACCGAGGCGGTGTGAGAGGCTAACCTCAGGGCATAATCCATGGCCGACTGACCGGCCCCCGAGGGGGAAGCGCAGATCAGGATGTTCAGCCCGGTTTGGCGCAGCACGTGAAAACTTCGCACGCCCACCCAAACCCGTTGGTTGATCGCCAATTCGCGCCCGGGCCCGCCGCTGGGCACCACTGCTTCGAGTTCGGCGCGGCGCCGACCGTGGACCTTACGCGGACCGACCGCTCGCGTGCCGTCCAGATCTTCGAGTTCCAGACGCAAACGCCGGATCGGCCCGGCGAACAGAGCGTCGGCCACCCTGGCGTGACCCAGCGAGGTGAACTGTTCCACGGCCGCCGGCTCTTCGGTCCGCACCTCGACCATCTCGGGCCGGATCAGGAGCCGAACCGGGCTGCCCAGGGTGGGCCGCTCTTGACCGGGCAGGTCAACTTTGACGCGACCCAGGCGGACCTGCTCTCCTTCAGCCCGACCCACCAGTACGTTCCCGCCGCCTACGAAGTTGGCCGCGAACTCGGTGCGGGGGGCGTGGTACAGACGCTCGGGGGCAGCTAGCTCCATCAAGTGTCCTCGCTCGAGCACGGCGACCCGGTCGGCCAGTTCGAAAGCTTCCTCCTGGTCGTGAGTGACCAGAATCGTGGTCACCTTGAGCCGCTGCTGAATCTCTTTGAGGCTGCGTCGGAGCTGCCCACGAATCTGCACGTCGAGCGCTCCGAACGGCTCGTCGAGCAGCAGCACTTTGGGCTTATAAGCCAGCGCCCTGGCCAGGGCGACCCGCTGACGTTGACCTCCGGAAAGCTGCTCTGGGTAGCGCTTCCCCAGCCCCCCCAATCCGACCAGTTCGAGCAGTTCGTCCGCCCGTTCGTTCTGTTCCGGGCGGGGGACTTTCCGAATATTCAGCCCGAAGCGCACGTTGTCGGCCACCGTCATATGCTTGAACAAGGAGTAGTTCTGGAACACAAATCCGGTCTCCCGGGCCTGCGGGGGCAAATGGGTGACATCCCGACCGTGCAGCCGAATCAGCCCGCCGTCGGGAATAGTCAGGCCGGCGATCATCCGCAGAATGGTGCTCTTCCCTGACCCGCTGCCGCCCAGCAGGACGAACAGCTCCCCCTCTTCGATGATGAAGCTGACCTTGTAGACGACCACCAGGTCGTCGTAGACCTTGACCAGGTCCTCGACTTCGATCGACATGCTAACTCCTCGGCTTTCCGCTGGCGGTGAATCTGAGCAAAAGATAGAACAGGACAAACGAGAGCAGGGCCAACACCGCCGCGACCGCATTGGCCGTCTCGATGTTACCGGCTTCGAACTGGGCAAAGATGTACAGCGGCGCCGTCTGGGTTTTCAGCCTCAGGTTGCCGCTGACCATGACGGTAGCGCCGAACTCTCCGAGCGAATGGGCAAAGGTCAGCAGGCTCCCGGAAAAGAGCCCCCCTTTGAGGGCCGGAAGGATGACCTGACGAAAGGTCTGCCAGGGGCTGGCGCCCATGGTGTAGGCCGCCTCTTCATAGGTCGTCTCGAGTTCGTCGAGCACCGGCTTGACCGAGCCCAGCATATACGGGAAGGTTACGAAGAGGTGCGCCAGGACCACCCCCATGGGGGCAAACATCGGGCGAAACCCCAGCGGGTCCAGAAATTTGCCGAGCATCCCGATCGGTCCCCAAAGCAGAATCAGCGAAGTTCCAACGACCACCGTGGGGATGGCTACAGGCAGGTTCACGACGACTTCCAAAGCCTCGCGACCCGGGAAACGATGGCGCGCCAACACGTAGGCGGCGAAGGTTCCCAACACTCCGTTGACAAGGGCGGTGACCAGAGCCACCAGCAGGGAAAAGCGGATAGCGAAGAGGGCGTCTTCGGTCAATAAGGCGTCCATAAAGGCTGACCAGCCGCCCTTCGAGGCGAAAACGAAGATCGAGGCTAGCGGCAACAACAGAAGAGGGAACAGCACCATCATCAGGATGGAGACCGGGACCAAACTTCCTCTACGCTTTGGCTTCATAGCTGCTTCACCTGAGACCCCCTCAAGATTTTCCGACCTGCACCAACACCTGGCGCTTCCAAATCTCGTCGACGATCGACCTTTTGGCTTGAACCCAGCCCCCCAGATCGCGCACCGTGAACGGCCTCTCGATCTTCGCCAGGCGAGGGTTGCTGGCGTTGAGCGCCGGGTCGGCGCTTCGGAATCCGTAGTCCACGAAGATCTGCTGGGCTTCGCGACTCCACAGGTACTCTACGAACGCTTCGATCAGGTCTCGGTCTTCAGGCTTGATGTTGCGCTCGATCACGACCACCACGTGGTCGCTGAGGATCGTACTTCGCGGGTAGACGATCTCACCGTTCAGACGATCTTCGACCACCAACTCTTGCTCGTAGGTGATCAGGGCGTCCCCGAAGCCGCCCTCGAACTGGGTGCGAGCCGAACGCGCCGAAGACGCCTGCGCCACCACGTTGCGCCACACGCCGGCCAGTCGCTCGGTCGCCTGGGAAGAGTCGCCGCCCGTCATCAGAGCGCTCCCGTACTCGGCCAGTACCGCCCACTGAGCGCCGCCCGAAGTCAACGGGTCAGGGTGGACCACACCGATGCCCGGTTTGGCCAGGCTGTCGAAGTCGGTGATCCCTTTGGGGTTGCCTGGCCGCACCAAAATCACGAACGGCGTCTGGTTGAGGATCCCCTGCTGAGGAAGCTCTCGCCAGGTCGGACCGCCCAGGACGCCCGCTTGCTCCAGAGAGAGAGCGTCGAGTTCCAGGGAGAGGATGGCGACCTGGGCCGGCACTCCCAATCGGATCTGATTGGTCACAGTCCCCGAGCCGGCGAAGGCCGAAATCAGCTCGACCTTTTCCCCCGTGCTCTTTTCCCAATGGCGAGCAAAAGCCGGAAAAACGCCGCGGTTGATGACGTCTCCTAGAATGGAAAAGCCGTAGAGAGTGACCGTGCGTCGAGGCGGACCCGACACCCAGGGCAGCCAGGGCCAGAACAGAAAGAGAGTCACGGCCAGGCAGACCACGGCCCACCCCCCCTGTCGTAGACGCCGCCTCACACGGGCCTCGGCGTCAGGAAAGGGCGAGTAACACGGCGGCGACAGGCGGCGGACAGATCCCTCACTCTACCAGTGTACGGAGTGCGGGACTCTCCCCTCTAGCCTCCCCCGGTGCCCCATCCTCTATCCGGCAGAGGGGCATCCCGGCCCAGAGCAGTTCCCCGGATCTTCGGCCATGCTACAACCCATGGAGGAAGAAAATACAAAACGCGATCCCAGGGAAAGGTTCGAGTAACGGCCAAGCAACGGGGATGGAGAACGCTAGCCCGCTCGACGCTTCCGACGCCCGCTCCGACCTCTCCCCCAGCAGCCTGGAGCTGCACGTGCGCGCCACCGATGGATCTCGTCAGACGATCCCGTTGAGCTCTGCTCCGTCCGACATCACTCTTCCCTCGGGGCAGTCGATTCGATTCAGCCCAGGCAAAGATACGGTCGGGTTTCGCGGCCTGACGCCTCAGTCGGCCCTTATCTATAAAGACGGCATCTCAAAAACCTCCGGCCAGCTCGAGGTCGGAAGCTCTCTCGAGGTAGCAGGCCAACGTATCCTGCTCTGGGACAAGGCCACTCCGCGCGCCTTCTTGCAAGGGCGAACCGCGCCATATTCGAACGATATCTGGAAACTCGGTCCGGGAGAGTTCCCTATCGGTCGCCCCGGTCGACGAGCCAACACCGTCTCCCTCGATCACCCTACGGTATCCCGCGAGCATGCGCGCATGCTGGGGCGCGACGACGGCACTTACGCGATCTTGGCCGAAGCTTCCACCAACCCCGTCTTCCTTCGCGGCGGTGCGATACGACCCGGAGCGGTCGAGGAGTTACGGCACGGCGACCTGCTCGAGGTCGGGGAGCTGCTGTTCCGTTTTCATCACCCAGTCGGGCGCTCGGAAGATGCCGGCGACCGGGCGGCTATCAAGGTCAGCTCTTTTGGAGGGTTGAGGGTCACCATCCATGGGACGCCGTTGCCCGAAAAGGCCTGGCGCACCCATCACGTCAAGTGGCTGTTTGCCCACCTGGCCTACGCCTGGGACCGCTCGCTGGACGCCGAAGGAGTCAAACGCGAACTGTGGCCCGAGGCCGACGCCGAGAAGGCGTTGACGAACTTCAAGTTTGCCTTGACCACGCTCCGTCAGGTGGTCCGGGGCTATCTGCCCGAAGCGTTCGCCGGGAGCGAAGTGGCGCTGCGAAGCAGTAGCGCCTTGCAACTGGATCCGGACCTGTTGGACTGTCACGACGTAGTGGCCGTGCAGCGCCTGGTTCGAGGCCTCGGGCTCAGCGATGAAGGCGAAGAAGGTTGGCAACGCGAGGCCAGCGAGGCGATCATGGCGTACCGCGGCCCGTTTCTTCCGGACTGCTCCTTCCCCTGGGCGGTGGAAGCGCGGAAGACTCTGGAACAGCAGGTGCTTGAGCTGGCTCGGGCGCTGCTCGAGTCGCTGGAGCGGCAGCAGAACTGGGAGGCGACGGGCTCGATCGCCGGTCACATTCTGCAGGTCGATCGACAGGCGCAGTGGGCCTGCATGTGCGCCATGCGAGCGCTGCGAAAATCCGGCCGAGCGGCCGAGGGGCTGCGTCTTTTCGAACAAAGCGAAGAGATCTGGGCTAACGCGGGACGAGAGCCCGAACCGCTGGTGTTGCAAGAGCGGGACCGTCTTCAGCAGGCGCTGTAGAGACCTCAGACAAACTTCACCTGGTCTCCCAACTGAACGCCTCTTTCCCGGGCTGCTCCGGCGGCGACCTCGAGGACACTGGAGGCCCGGAAATAGGGACGTCCGATCCGCAAAGGCGCCATCGCTTCCCGCAGCGCGACCACGCGAAGCGACGGATCCAGGAACAGCACGTCGATGGGGAAACGCATCCCAACCGTGTGCACCATCCGGCAAGGCACCAGCCACAGCCCTTCCTCCGCCTTCAGCGAAGCCTGCCCTAGAAGACCGACCAGTTGCCGCCAGGGCGTGCGGGCGCAGCGCACCTGACTCCACAAGATCCGCTCCTGCCTTTCCCCGTAAACGACCACACTTTCAGATAGCAAAGACGCCCGAAGTCGTCAACGACTCCGGGCGTTCTGAGGAAGATGTTGGTTAGGGAGCTAGTTCATCGCGTTCAGAATGGACTGAGCGGTAGCGGCGAAGGTTCCGGCCTTGTCGGTGCCGTTGACGATGCGGCGGGCGCCGGTGAAGTCGGTCTTCGAGCCGTTGATGTAGTCGTTGAGCCCCTTACCGGTGAAAGAGCCCTCTTTCATGCCGCCCACCAGGATCTTGGCGGCGATTTCGGGACGCTCCGCAAGTTCCGGATTGCCCACCAGGTCGATGCCCAGCTTCTTGCCCCAGTTGGTGTAGTTGTTGCGGCCGGTGATCTGCACGTAGCCGCGGCCTTTGTAGCGCACGCCGTCGCCACTCTGATTATTGCCCAGGTCGCGACGGCCTTCGTAGGCCGATCCCGAAGCGATCTCTTCCATGTACTTACCGGCGCCCGACTCGTGCACGGTGGTGGCCAGGATGTAGGCCAGCTGAGCTTTGTTGGTGATGCCCTGCTTCTGAGCTTCGGCCACGATGGCGGGCCAGTGCTTACGGGCGTTGTCGCGGTAGCCGGCGGGGATGGCGTTGACCAGTTTTTCGACGTTGACGTTGCCGACGGTGCCGGCCGGGCCGCTGGGGGTCGAAGCGCCGCCGGTGCCATTAGCCCCACCGGTGCCGCCCGTTCCACCGGTGCCGTTGGCGCCGTTGCCCAGGAAGCCGCCCAGGGGCGAACCCTGCGGGTTCCCGCCGCCGATGCCGCCGAAGGCGCTGTTGCCGAGCATGGCGACCTGTTGGGCCATCATCTTGTTCATCATCATCATCATCGCCATCGACATCATGTTCATGGTCTGCATCATCATCTGCTGCATCGGGTCGCCCGCACCGAAGCCGCCGTTGGCACCGGGGAAGCCGCCCATCGCGTTGGCTCCGAAGCCACCAGCGTTGAATCCGCCAGCTTGGAATCCGCCGAAGCTTCCAGCGTTGAATCCGCCGCTGAACCCGCTGGGATTGAACCCACCAGCGTTTCTACCAGCCTGCTGTCCCATATTGATGTTGACCATATCCGCGACCTCCGAAGGGGTGATTTCTTGAGCTCACTATAGGTCCAGCGAGTGGAACAGCGCTGGAACGGGTCCGGCGGAGGTGAACCGTGTGTAAAACCTCATAGCCAAATTTCGCGGTGCTTCGCTACTTTCAGGTCTCCTCGACCCGCCCGACCCGACCTGGAGGTCCGGTCTTCTCGCGCTGCGAACAGCGCAGCCGATGGTCGACAGTAGCGAGCGGAACAGCCCGACACCGACGCCTGGAGACAAGGGCTACCAAGGGTTCGGCTGGGCACTCGTCCGCCAGGCCGCTCAGCGGCCCTATCGCTTCTTCTTCTTGCTCGCGGGCTTGTTCAGCTCGCCCGCCCTACTGGGCTACGCCTTCCTCCCGATCAGCTATCTTTCGCTGACCCCCCTGTGGTACGACCCGTCGACGGTCGTCCAGAACTACGACCTCTACGACGCGGTGATCTACTTCGCTCCGGCTGACAGCCTGCTGCGCAGCGAACTGCTCCAAGGCCGTTTCCCGTTCTGGAACCCTTACAATCTGGGCGGCCACCCGATCGCCTTCAACGGGCAGACCGGGATGTTCTACCCGGTTAAGTTGCTGTTGCTTTGCCTCTTCCCGGTCTGGGTCGCCTCGGCAGTTTCGCAGTGGCTTCATCTGGCGGCGGCCGGCTGCGGGGCTTACGCTCTGGGACGAAAGCTGAAGCTGGGCGACGAGAGTTCGCTATTCCTGGGTCTGGGGTGGTTTCTCAATCCGTTTCTGGCGAGTTGGATGGAACTGGGCTCGATCCAACTCTGCGCGGCCTGGACCCCCTGGCTGGTGCTGAGCGCTCTGCGGGCTCGGGAAAGCTGGAAGGCAGTCCCCCTGATGGGCTTTTGCCTGGCTATGCTCGCCGTCTCTAGCCACCTGCAGTTCGTTGTTCATTTCGCGCTTTTTGGCGCCATCGTCGGGCTACGCCTGGCCGGAGCGTGGACGCTGAAACAGAGCCTCCGGTTCAGTGTGGGCATCGGGCTGGGCCTGGGCTTCGCAGCTCCCTATCTGATCCCGAGCGCTATCCTTATGTCGGACGCGCAACGCCCGGTCATGAGTCGGGAGTTCTTGCAAGAGACCTATCGTCAGTTCTTATCATCAGCTCCCGGCACGGCAATTTTTCCCGACCTCTACGGAAATCCGGCCAGCGCCTACGCGGAAGGCCGGATTTTTGGGGCAGGCAACTTCATCTACTCGGAAACGGTCCTCTATATGGGAGTGACGGTCCTGGTCATGGCGCTAGCTGCGGCCGCCCATCGGGGGGGGCGGTTCTACTTCCTGGCGGGGAGCTTGGCGCTGATTTTACCGGCGACTCCGCTCTATCTTGTGGCGGTCTGGATTCCTGGTATCAACCGGCTGAGCACGGTTCGCTGGGTCGGGCTGGTCCATCTTTTCTGGTTGCTGGCTGCCGCTTACGGTTTCGAGATGTGGCTGCGCTCTCCCCGCGGTCGGGCTGTCCATCGAGCCTACCTGGTCGTGCTGAGTCTGGCGGCTGTAGGAGGGGGTCAGTGGATTTCGAAGTGGAACCATGGTTGGCAGGCTGCCCTCAGGGCAGACACGCTACGCTTGCCCGACCGTACCGTCTATCTGGACGACGCGACCTTCCTTCAGGCGGTCAAGTCGGGTTTTGACGCCTGCTACAGCCTGGGGAATCCCAACTTTCTGCTTCCGCTGGTCGGGCTCGTGCTGCTGGGGAAAGCTCTGCAGGCGCCTCGAAAGTGGGCGCCTGCGGTTTTAGCCCTGACCCTGCTCGAGCTCTGGACCTTCTCCTACCGATTCAACCCGCGCGAACGCTCGGAGAACCTCTACGCGCCGACTCCGGTGACCGACTTCCTGGTTCGCCACGCTGGAGCCGATCGCATCGCCGGCCTCAGCACCATCAAGCCGAACACGCTGTTACCGTTCTCCCTCAAAGATGCCGGGGGCTACGACTCGTTCTACCCTCGTTCCAGCGGGCGATATATGGCAGCTTTGCTCTTCGGAGATGCGGCTCAGGCAGCATCGCCCGGCCAGGTGCTGATCGGGTCGGACGCCTCGCTCCCCCTTCTGGATCACCTTTCCGTCCGCTATCTGGTCGGTCTCCCGGGTGGGGCTCCACTCTCTTTACCCCGGGTGGGCGAAACCGTGCTTCCGATCTACGAGAACGTGAGCCGTCTGCCCCGAGCCGCCCTCTACCAGGAGACTCGACTGGTCCAGGAAGAGACAGCCCGGCTGCGGGAACTGCTCGATCCGGCCTTTCCTCGCCGCGACGTCGCTCTGGTCGAAGAGCCGGTCGCTTTGGAGGAGATAGCTCCCGGACAGACCCGGATCGTGCGAGAGGGCACCAACTTCGTCGACTTAGAATGCGATGTTGCCGGCCGCTCTCTACTGGTCCTCAACGACGCCTGGTGTCGCGGCTGGGAGGTTCAGGTCGAGGGCCAGCCGCGGCCCATGTTGAGGGTCAACCAGATGTTCCGCGGTGTGGTGCTCGAGGCCGGAGACCGCCACGTCCTTTTCCGCTTCAGGCCGCCCGCCTGGGACCTCGCCCTCGGCTCCTTCTTCCTGGCACTTGCCCTCTCGGTCGTCATGCTAATCTGGGGGGCTCGAACCGCCCCCACCGACAGGTAAGCGAAGGCGGCCTCTTGTATTTCCCTCGATGCACAGTGTCACTTCGTATTCTAGAGACTACATCGACACCTGCCGCCTGCACATCGCTCGCCAGCTAGAGGCCTACCGCACTCTGGCGGCCAGCGCCAACCGACGGGCCGTAGCTGACTTCGAGCCGCTTTTCTTGAACCATCTGCTGTTGGCTCTCGACCACTACTTTTGCCACCGCTGCGCCGAGGTAGAAGGCAGCGACGGCAACCCCCTCTATGAGATGCGTCTGCTCTGCGCCTCGATCACGCAGAACCGCTCCGTCCTACTCGAGGGCACGACCCTTGGCACTTCTCTCACCCCTGTCCTGAAGCTGCGTCCGGGAAGCAACATCGCACTCAGCGAAGAGCAGTTTGCCGCCATCTCGATAGCCTTCTTCGCAGAGCTGGAGAAGCGCTTCCGCGCGCCGGAACCCGAGCCCGAAGAGCAGGAGCCCGGCGAGCCCACCGGAGAGTAGCGCTTTCAGAAGGAGGCGACCTGGGGATGCGGTAACTGAAAGCCGCGTGAAACCTGTGGAACTAGCCACCACCGTACGGCCCTTGTCGCCCTTCCGTCCGCTCGCCCTGGGTACGTCGGTCTATGCGATCGGGTCGTGCTTTGCCGAACTGATGGCGGAACGGCTTCGCCAGTACCTGTTCCCGGTGATCCTCAACCCTCACGGGATCGTCTACAATCCCGTCTCGGCCGCCGCCATGCTCGACCCTCAGTGGCGAGAGCCCGAGCTGTTTCTCCACGAAGGGCAGTGGCGCAGCCTGGACCATCACTCTGGGCTGGCCTGGGGCGCCCGTGACCAGGCGCTTCAGTTGCTGGCCAACGCCGAACGACTGAAAGTCCACGCGCTCGAGCAGAGTCAGTGCCTCTTGCTGACGCTGGGCACCGCCCAGGCGTTCACCCTGGCCGGTCAGAACAGGGTCGTCGCGAACTGCCACCGACTGCCCCAATCGCTCTTTGGACGGCGACGGCTGAACGGCCGCGAGTGTTGGGAAGCGCTGGCGCCTCCTTTGCTGGCCTGGCTCGAGCAGGACCCGAAGCGCCAGGCCGTGGTCACCGTCAGTCCAGTGCGCTACCTGCGCGATGGGCTGGTGGACAACAGCCGCGGGAAGGCCGCCCTGCTCCTGCTCTGCGAAGAGCTGGAAGCCGCTCATCCCCGCCTGAGCTATTTTCCCGCCTACGAGATCCTGATCGACGAACTGCGCTCGTACCGCTATTTCGAACGCGACATGGTGCATCCCAACGCTTTGGCCGTCGACCTGGTCTGGGAGCGCTTCGCTCGCACTTACTTAGAGCCGGAGACGTTGCCGCGCCTGGCCGACATGGACCGTCTGCTAGCCGCGCTGAGACATCGACCCGCAGCCGGCACCGACCAGCGCGCCCTGGGAGAGAAAAGTTTGCGTCGCCTGGCCCAGCTAGAGACGACCTGTCCCGAACTCGATACCACCGCCTGGAGGGAAGCGTTTCAGGCTATGGTCGAACCGTGAAGGCTATCGGGAAACGCCGCTGGGGGGTAAAGGCTGGCGGAGAGGCGAAATTGCCCCCTCAATGAGCAGCCAAGGCGATAGCGCGCCCCATTCGGCGCGGGTCAAAGAGCTAGCCCACAGGCTGGCCCGTGGGGGCCGCAGGGTCTGGGGCCTGGTTCCGTTCAGCCTGCCTGGCCTGGTCCTGATCCTGGCTGTCGCGGGCGGACTTTACTTCTTTGGCATGAAGCGCTCTGACCACGTCCTCCTGATCACCGGTGTGGCGACCCTGCTGGTCGCTGCCGTCGACCTGCTGGTCGTGGTCGTTACCTCACTGTTCCTGGGCTTCCGCTTTCGCAAACACTCGGACAAAGAGCTCAGCGGCGGCTACCGGTTGGAACTGACGACGGGAATGCCGACCCCCAGCCCCCGCCAGATGCCCCGCTATATGCCGCTCCTGGTAGAGACCTCGACCCATATCCTGAACCCGCCCGACATGCAGTGCGAATGGCGGCGGGACGTCGAAGGGCGCCGCCAGGAGTGGCTGATTCCCGGCCGCCGCTGCGAACTGGAAGAGCATTTCCGCCTCCGTCGACGGGTCATCGTCAAGGACGTCCTGGGGTTCTGCGCGGTCGACTGGGAACAGGAAGAGCCGCTCTCCCTGCGAGTGCTTCCTCAAGCGATGCCGCTAGGCTCTCAGAACCTAATCCGTGCCTGGTTTCAGGGCGACGAATCCAGCGACCCCCGCGGGGAACCGACGGGCGATCGGGTGGATATGCGCCGCTACGCTCCCGGCGATCCCCCTCGCCTGCTGCTCTGGAAAATCTACGCTCGCACCGGAAAGCTGATGGTGCGCGTGCCCGAAGCGGCTATCACCACAGCTCCTCGTACCTGCGCCTACCTGGTAGCGGGCCCCGGCGACGAACCGGTGGCCTCGCTGGCCCGGACCCTGGTCGAGAACAACATGATGGGGGAAGGCTGGCGTTTCGGCGCCGACGGGTCGCCCAACAGTGTGGACCGAAAAGACGAGGCGCTTCGCCTGATCTCTCGCTCGGGGAATCCTGGGATCGTCTCTGGCGACAGTCTGGCGGGCTTCCTTAAAGAGCAAGCCGGGTCGGGCTTCGGAACCTGCATCGTGATGGTCCCTTCCTACGACGGAGAGTGGGTCGACACGGTCGCCGCGATTCTCGCCCGCTCGCCCATCAGCGTGAGCCTCCTGACGGTGGGCTCCGTGACTCCTCGCGCTCCAGAACAGAAATGGCGGAAGCTGGTTTTCTACGAAGAGACGCGGGAGACCAACCCCAACGAACTGTTTGTCCGACTCAATTCGTCGGCTGTGACCGACTGGTTGACCTTTGATCCCACCAGTCAACGCCTGGTCGCCTTGAGAGGGCGAAGCCCGGGGAGTGAGAGCGCTTGAAGCCTAGAAGCAAAAGAACCAGATTTCTCGACGGCGGCTCGGCCTTGATGTGGGCTTTTGCCTGGATCGTGGTCGCTTACGCGCTGGCCACCCCGGTGGCCGCGTTTTCGGCCGCCGTGGCCGCCATGGTGTCGTTCTTCATCGGACGCAATCTGTCGGGAACCAACCTGCGAACCCCCAGCGTGGTGGCGCTGGCCGTGCTGGGAGGCTCGCTGCTGATGCAGTTGGCGCGCTGGCCGGCCCGCAGTCCGATGATGGCGACGCTGTTCCCTACGCCCGAAGGGCTGATGCTGTTTACCGACTTCCTGGTCTGGGGGGTCGCCGCCGCCGTGGTGGTGACGGTCTTACAGTTCCTGTCCAACCGATATCAGGCGTTTGTCTCCTTCGAAGTGATCGTGGTCGCGCTGTTTATGGCGACGCCTTTTGCCGCCCACCGTGACGGCTTCATCAACCGCCCCTACTTCCTGATCGACCCGCTCTGGTCGCGCGGCTACGACCCCGTCCCCGTCTTGCAGGCGCTGGGGGTCGTGATTGCGCTAGCCGTAATCCTGCTGACCATCGGCCGAGCCACCGAGCGATCGTCGCTGGTCGACCTGATTCTGCTAGGCGTGCTGGCTATCTGCCTGTACGCTTACATCCCCCAGGACGCCATCAAAGACCTGGTCAACGACCCCACCGGCGGTTCGGGTCTGACCGGCGAGCCCCAGGAAGCCAGCGAAGGCCAGGGCCAACCGCCGCCTCCGACGGGCAACGGCGGGCCGGGCCAGCAGCCGATGTCCGGCAGTTCCGGGTCGGGCGACGGCGAGAACAACTCCGAGCCTTTCCCCTTTGAAACCTCGGCCCAGAAGCCGAAGCCCAAGCCAGTGGCCGCAGTGGTCTTCCGCGACGACTACGATTCGCCCGACGGCTACTACTATTTCCGCCAGACGGCGTTCAGCCAGTTCAACGGGTTCCGACTGGTCAAAGACACCACGGGCAAAGCCGACAGCGACCTGTTCAAACGTTTCCCCACCAAAACCGAAAAAGTCGACGCTCCGCCTCCCCGACTGGACATCCGCTCCCGCGACCTGGAGACCCGAGTCGCGCTGATCAGCTCTCACACCGAGCCGTTCGGGCTGGTGTCGGCGCTGCAGATGAACCCCGCGAGCAACCCGAACCCCGAGCAGTTCGAGCGCGCCTACGACGTGAAGTCGCTGGTCTACGAAGGCGATTACAGCGAGCTTCTGGCCTCGGACCTGAAGGCTCCGAACTGGACTCCGGAAATCACCAAGCACTACCTGGGCTACCCGGAAAAGGACGTGCGTTATAAAAAAATGGCCGACAAGATCGTCGCCACGGTGGACCCCCAGTTCCAGAGCTATGCGCTGGCTAAAGCTCTAGCTATCACCCTGTACCTGGGAGAGAACGGGAAGTACACCACCAAGCGCCGCCCGGTTGCTGGCAGCGAAGATCCGACGGCGGACTTCCTGTTTGGCGACATGACCGGGTACTGCGTGCACTTTTCCCACTCGGCCGTCTACCTGATGCGGGCTGCCGGAATCCCCGCCCGGGTCGGTGCGGGCTACGCCGTCGAGGGTCGCAACCGCCGAGGTTCGGCTCTGCTGATCCTGAGCGGAGCCGCCCACGCCTGGCCCGAAGTCTGGATCAACGGACTGGGCTGGTATCCTCTCGATGTGGCCCCGGCCGTCAACCTCGACACCCCCGAGCCGCCTCCGGACTACGATCTCCAGGCTATGCTGGCCGAGATGGCCCGCGAGGAAGGCGAAGTCAAAGAGCAGCCCCCGGAATTCGACCTGCGTAAGCTCTTGCAGCAGATCCTGGGAATGGTCTGGTCGTTCCTACCGTGGGTGGTCGGCGCCGGCCTGGTGGCCTCGTACGGCCTGAAGATCGAGCGGCGTCTGGCTCCCTCCTTCGAAAAGGAAGAAGAGGCCAAGATCAACGCTCTTTACCGGGCGGCGCTCGACCGGGTGGGCGAAGCCGGGTTCCTCCGCCTGTTCGGCCAGGGCCGTCTGGCCTTTGCCCAGCAGCACGCCGCTCAACTGCCCCACCTCCTCCTCCTGACCAAGGCTCACCTGGCCCAGACTATGGGCCGGAAGGACAAGGCGACGGCCCTCGAGAGGTATGACCTGTCCGATCTGCAAAAGAGCTACCAAGAGCTGGGGAGCGACCTGGCCAAGTGCACGCCGGCCTGGCGTCGCCTGCTTGGCCTGCTCAATCCGCTGAGCTGGCTCTGGACGCGATAGTTACCCGATACCCCGACCGAAAGGCGAAGAAGCAACTGATGATCGAAGCGATAGCCCCCCGACCTCCCGCCTCTGACTTGCACGGAGCGCGTGATGTGCTGGGACGACTCAAAGGGCGATTGACCCATGCGGTGCGAGGACGCGACGACGTCATCGACCTGCTGTTGGTAGCTCTGATGGCAGACGGTCACGTTCTGTTGGAAGATTTCCCTGGCTCCGGTAAGACGACCCTGGCCAAAGCGCTGGGCGAATCGATCACGCCGGTCGACTCGGATCAGCGCCTGGCCTCCTTTCGCCGCGTTCAGTTCACTCCGGACCTTCTGCCTTCCGACATTACCGGCGTCTCGATCTTCACCCCCGAAACGGGCCGATTCGTGTTCCAGCCGGGTCCGCTTTTCGCCTACGTGCTGCTGGCCGACGAGATCAACCGAACCTCGCCCAAGGTGCAAGCCGCGATGCTCGAGTCGATGGCGGAAAAGCAGGTCACGGCCGACAACGTAACCCACCCGCTCGATGATCTGTTCTTCGTCATCGCTACCCAAAACCCGCGGGACCAGGTCGGCACCTTCCCCCTGCCGGTCGCCCAACTCGACCGTTTCCTGTTCAAGATCGTCATGGCTCACATCGACCGCGAGTCGGAACTCGACGTGCTGAAGTCCTACAAAGACCGACGCAGCGAGCCGAACCAGGGGCGGGTCAGCCGAGACGAAGTGCTGGGTGCGCGCTACGCGATCGACTCGCAGATCCACCTGGCTCCCGAAGTCAAAACTTGCCTGGTCGATATCGCTACCGCGCTACGCCAGTCGCCCAAGGTCGCTCAGGGGGTGTCGACCCGCTCGCTGGTGCTGACGCTGCCTGCCCTGCAGGCCGCCGCCCTGATGAACGGACGCGACCACGTGATCGCCGAAGACATCGAATGGCTGGCGCCCCACATCTTCCGTCATCGTATCGAACTCGCGCCCGGCGTCGACGATGCCGTGGCCGTGATCAAAGAATGCGCCCGCCAACCGCTGGAAGGGCTGAACCGAGGAACGCTAAGACGATGAGCGAGGCTAGCGCGCAAGCATGACGATAGCTGGTCGGATCCGTGCCCGGTTGGCGGCGGGCGCCTGCGCCCTGCTGCTGGGCTTGCCGTTCCTTCCCGCCGCTCCAGGAGCGGTCGCTCAGGACTCGGGCTCTGGCTACAGCAACCCGGCCTTGCGCGGCACGAAGGACGAAGAAGCCGCCCTACGCACCCTGGAAACTTATAAGCTCGTCAAGCTTCGCGAGGAAGCTCGCGCCGTCATCAAGAGAAACCCCGACAGCTTTGCTGGCCACTATCTGCTGGGCTTCTCTCTGCACAATTCTGAGGGGGATCTTCCTCGCGCGAAATTCCATCTCAATAAAGCCAAGGATCTGTTCACCAAGAAGTACTCGGCCAATCCCAGCCGAAACGACCCCTGGGGCTGGTACGAGCGCATCTTGCTCGAGTTGATGCAGACCAACGCCGAGATGGACGACTACGAGACCCAGATCGAGATCATGAACGAGTACCAGTCTCTGGGCCGCAGTATCTCGGGCCAGGAGATGCCCAATATCCTAGCCGCCTCGGCCTGGCCGCTGATGAAGCTAGAACGAGAGGCGGAAGCCCGTCAGCAGTTGGCCAAGGCCGCGACACATCAGGACGAACTGACCCGTACCACCTACCTGAACACTCTTGGCGCCATGGAGATGGAGTTTGGGCACCCCACCGCTTCCTACAAAGCGTTCAAAGAGCTGATCGAAGACGTGCGTTCCAACGGCTGGAACCAGACCTGCACCTACTTGCGCAACCTGGGCGAAGCGGCTGCCGGTATCGGGCAGTTCGACGAAGCCGAGCGGCTCTATTCTGAAGCGACCCGCTACTTCGACAGCTTCACTTATTCGAACCCATGGTTCGATCTGACCTTCCTGTATCTGGCCCAGGGGCGCTTCCCCGAAGCCGTCGACGCTCTCAAGAAAACGCACGAGTGGCGCTTCTCGGTCCAGCCGTTCCTGGCCCAGCAGACCTGGGCGCAGGATCAGCACGCCACGGCGGAACTGCTGCTGCATCTGGGTGAAACCGAAAAGGGGCTGGAGATCGCGGAAAATATCGTGCGCCGCCCCGACCGCCAGGGCGGCGACTCGATTCAGCTCGATCAGAAGCAGGCCGGGACCCTGCTGCTCTACCGTTCGCTGCTGGTCGCCGAGGCCTCACGACTAAAGGAGAGCCAGACCTGGACTCACGGCTGGGAATGGTGGAGCGCCTTTTTCCAGCGACGCGAACTGCTGGCCAAGGCCCAGCTGGCCGATGTTCAGATCCAGGCGCTGGTCACCAAGAACGACCGCATCAGCGCTTCGCTGCGACCTTACTACGCCCCCCGCACCATCATCGTCAGCGACTGGCATCGCCCCGACCTGGTGGCTATTTACGGAGCGGGCGTAGCCACCGAAGCGCTGGACAAGATCTACGAGAACCCGCCCGAGTCGTTCGACTGGGAAAAGCCCGCTCTCGAAGTCGTGCGCGCCGAAATCGCTTTCCAGACGGGCGACTACGACGACGCCATCACCATCCTCAACACCGACCTGCCTCAACTTAGCGAGGCTCGCGCCGTTCTTCGCGCTCGGGCCGAAGCTCGTCTGACCGGCATGCTGTTTGACGAAGGGCGCTTCGAGGAAGCCATGGAGGTCGGTACCCGGGTCTTCGACACAGCCCCCGCCATGTTCCGCCACCTGGGCATCTCGGTCCCGATCAAGATTAGCGCCGACAGCGACGCCGCGGTTCAAGACGTGGCCAGCGCCCTGACCAAAAGCCCTCGTTTTCATTCCGACTCCCGAGGCTACGGTGTCAAAGTCACTCGCGCGGGGTCATCCCTGGTGGCGTCCCTATCCACCCCTCAGGGCTCGCTGCTCAGCGAAGCTTCGGTGCCGCTACAGGACGATGAACGACCTGCCGGACTTAGCGCCGCTGACGCGCTGGTCGCGCTTTTTCACCAGAAGGCGTTCGCCCCCCGACTGGACCTGTCGCAAAAAGACATCAATTCGCTAGACGGTTCCACTCTGACCGAATCTCGTCGCAGCGACCGGGCCAAAGAGGCCATCGGTCGACCGACCGAGGCCACCGCCCCCTAACCGAGGATCCTTTGAGACCCCTGCGCACCGAAGCTCTGCTGTATTTCCCCGCCATTATCATCGGAGGCATGTGCACCCTGGGAGGGCTAGCCTGGATCTACGAGAAAACCCGCAAGAAGTTTGTCCATCCTCGACTTGGGCCGATGACCTACTACGGCGACGGCTGGGTCGTCCTACTCTCGCGCGACGGTAGCGCCCAACCCGTCCGGGTAGAACTACCCGGAGATCGGAAGACCCCGTCAGAATCTGACATCGTGGCCTTCGAAGCCTTGTGGGCTCGGATCGATGAGGTGGTAGAGGCGATCCGCCCCCGTGCCGTCGAGGATCTCGAGGACGCGCACGACGCCGTGATCGGAACCAGTGAGGAGGCAGACCTGAAAGCGGCCGTAGAGCGAGCCGCCGAAGGAGCCGCGACGTTTGCCGAGGACTGGGTGCTCTCGGGGATACATCAGCACAAGGGTCGAGAGGGCCAAACGTTCTGGTGCCTGATCTTCGAGGTCAGCTGGGACCTGGAACATCAGCGCGTCGCCTACCTCGAGCCTGACGGCAGGTTGCGGCACTACGACTTGAGCTGCACCGTGGTCAACCTGTAGTGGTCTTGCATCTGCCGGCCGAACAGCACTACGAGTGCACCGCCTGCGGACGCTGCTGCCGAGCCGCCTGGACGATCGCCGTCGACCCGGTAGCCGAACCAGAGATCCGAGCCTCCCGATCCTATCAGCAGGCGGAAGAGCGCGGCTACCTTCCCCTCCAGGTCAAGGACGGCCGGGTCGCGACCGCGCGTGCTGCCGACCAGGCTTGCGTCTTCCTGGACCAACAAAACCTTTGCGAGCTTCACGGCGAGTTAGGCGGCGAGCGGAAGCCGCTGGTCTGTCAGACCTACCCCTTCTTGTTGAGCCAGACACCGGACGGAATCTTCGCTGCGCTCTCCTACGCCTGCCCGGCGGCGCTGCTGGGAGAAGGCCCCCCGCTGGAGGCTTCTCGGGCCGACCTCGAACGCCTTATCGCCGGGCGCTGGGAGGAGATGCCTCAGGGCGTCGAGGTCGGGGATCGGGTGGAGGTCCTTCGCGGCGCCGAGATCTCCTGGACCGACTACCTCGAACTCGAGGGCCGGCTGCTGAAATCCCTGAACCCGGAGCGGCCGGTTGCCACCCTGCTGGGAGCAGCCGTCCAACTCGTCCTGGCCGAAGGTGGAGAGGACGGCCATGGTGGAGGCTACCGTCTGCCCCACCGTCCGCTGGACGAGCCCTACAACTTTGGCGGTTTTGATCGGGAGATCGCCAGTATGGTGACTTGCAATCTGATCGCCATCTGCGAAGAGGTCAAAGAGCCGGAAGAGCGGGCCAAACTGGGGAGCCAGATCTGGAACGGAGAACGACCGTGGTCGCCCAGGTTCGGCGTCGAACTCCCCGCCTTCTCTCTGCAAGAGCCCCGGTCGACCAGAGCGGGTCAACTGATCGCGAACTACCTTCGCAACGCCATCTTTGGGAAGCGGCTGCTCCAGGACTCGGTCGTGTCGCGCTTGCTCGCTCTGGTCTGCGGCCTGAGCATCCTGCTCTACTACGTCGAAGCGCTATCGCCCCGCGACGGTGAAGAAGCGGCTCTGGACCGGGCGTTCACTCTGGTCGAGAGCGAGTTGCTTAGCCACACCCGGAGCTTTGACGGCTTCTTTGTCGAGTTCGAGGAAGCGCTGAGAAACGTCAGAGACAGCCTGCGCGGCGGTTAAGCCACGGGCTGTCTCTGAGGTCGAAGGCGTCAGGCGGGACGAGCGTCAGGCTTTGGCGGCTTCGGCGGCTTTACGAGCTGCGGCCAACTGACTTTCCAGAGCCAGATCCTGAATCTCGCTAACCTTCTTTTCCCGCTCGCGCTGGCGAGCTTTCTTCTGGTCGTGATCTTTGAGCCAGCTTTTGACGCGCGGGGCCGAATGCATCCCGAAGCGAGCGCCGTGGCTGACCAGGTCGGCGGCCTGGGCGATTCCCATCAGGGTGGTGCCTAACGCCGCGTGGGTCGTCGAAGTGGCTCGCAGAACCGCGCCGGCTACGCCCAGCAGGTCGGTCGCCACGCGAGCCGAGTCCAGACCCTTGTCCAGCCAACTGGCTCCGTCCGTGGTGAACACGTGATGAGCCCGCATCACGTTGGCGCCCATGATCAGGGTCCGAGCGCCCACGCCCACGTAGGGCGCCCAGGCCTGCAGGTCGGCCGACCCGTAGCCCCGCGACGCCAGGTCATGAACCCGGGTCGCAAACTCGCGCACCGCCAGCGCCGGGTCGTTTTGCAGAACAGCACCGCTTTCCGCTGTCAGGGTCACCATACCCTTGGTGACAGCGTCCAGAAAGTTATTGCCGGGAGAAAGATCGGTCGGGACCTGAGGCTTGAGCGCACCATTTTCGTCCGTAGCGTCGAGCGCCACCGGTTGGTTCGAGCCGCCCTTAGCCAGCGTTCCGCCGTACTGGGCGGTGTAGGTCGTGCGACCGTAGGGGTTGGACCCGGTCAAGATGTTCATCGATATCTCCTAGCTGTCTGTTACAGAGAAGATACCGTCAAAACGTCAAACGATCGTCAACGGAAGGTCAAGACTCTACCGTCTCCCTACCGAAAGAGAAAAAAATAGGCAAAGCTGGCGAGCCGTTCCGCGCTCGTAAGCTTTGCCTATCTCGAAGAGCTATGGACATCGACAGGTCAACGTCGTTCACCGCGAACATTCTTGCCCGCAGCCTCGGCCCGGTCCGCCCTCCACCTCGCTCGATGGTCTATCCATCGCCCTGGCTTTTATCGTATGACGACCTCCCGAGGGGTGGTTAAGAAGACGTCATACGACATAAACCAAAACGAGGGTCTGACCCTGAGCGTAGGATCTCCTGGCCGGAAGAGCCCTAAAGCTCGTCGTTGACCGAGTCGAGCAGGTCTTTGAGTTCAGGACCGAGTCGACGAAGCTCCTGACGATGGGCCGCAGCCATACGACGAAGCACTTCTTCACCGGTCGTAGTCAGCGATACCACGACCTGGCGCCCATCGGCGTCCGAGCTGTCACGAGCGACAAACCCCTGCTTCTGCAAGCGGCTTACCAGTTCGCTGGTGCTCTGCGGTTTACTGCAGAGCCGCTCGGCAAGAGCGCCGACCGTCACTTTGTCTCCTGCCGGAAACCCTCGAATTGCCAGCAGCGCCTGGTGTTGCTGCGGCGACAATCCTGCACCTCTAGCCGCTTGCTCGCTAAAGCGCATGAATTTTCTCAGCGCATAACGGAATCCGGCTAAAGCCTCATAATCTTTCTGACTAACCCTTGACATTCGCAGTACCCTTTCGAGGAACGCACCTGGAATTTACGATACGATCCGAAGGAATTCTTGACCACCCAGAGTGAAAATATACCAGAAACCTGTTGAACCCTGCAAGGTAGGAAAGCGAATTAATTGGATTTTTTTTGAGAATTATGCTTGGCGAGACAGTTTTAAAGATTAGCCCACCTGATGGGACGATAAAAACCGCAACTTTTACAAAAGAACAAATCGATAGCAGTCATTCCAAAATACTCCTGGCTTGTCGACACAAAATATCGATCCCCTTCTCGATTTCGTCAGGCTCGCTCGAGGCGAACCCCAGCCTCAAATAGGTCGAGGCGCCCTCATCGAGCCGATACGAGCTTCCTGGACGGACCGCTACTCCGCTGGCTTGAGCTCGACGAACCAACTCGGCGCTGTCGACACCGAAGTCGACCCACATGCTCATCCCGCCGTCCGGCAGTTCGAAGGACAGAGGCAGTCCCAACTCCTGACGTCCCCGCTCCAAGGCGCCGGCCATACAAGAGAGCCGAAGCTGGTAGGCGCGTCGCATGCGGCGAAGATGGCGCTCGAACCCTCCCCCCTCCATCCAGCGAGCTTGAGCTAGCTGAACCAGGGTGTTGCTCTGGCGGGTGGTGATCCTTTTTAGCTCGGCGCAGCGCGCCCCCTGGCCGGGGGGAAGAACGACAAAGCCAAGCCGAGCCGAAGGGTAGACGACTTTGGAAAAGGTCGAAGTGTAATAAACGAGACCTTCGGGGTCACGGCTCCTGAGAGGGGCCAGCGGACGAGAGCGGTAATGGAACTCGTGGTCGTAGTCGTCTTCAAGGATAGGAATGCCGTACCGGTGAGCAACCTGGTAGAGATCGCGGCGGCGTTCGAGGGGCATCGTCACGGTGCTAGGGTACTGATGCAGCGGCGTCACGTAGACCGCCGCAACCCGAGTCGTCCGGGCCAGCGTCTCCAAAGCCTCGGGAACCAGGCCCTGGCGGTCCACCGGAATCCCGACGAGCTTGCCACCGGCGAGTTTCAGTGCGTCCCAACCCGGCGAGTAGCCGATCTCTTCGACAGCTACGGTGTCCCCGGGCCGGACCAACAGTTTCGCTATCAGGAACAAGCCCTCCTGAGAACCGTTGGTGATCACTATCTCGGGCGAACTGATATCGCGCAGGCGGCGCAGGTAGTGAGCTAGCTGCAGGATCAGATCCGAACAGCCAGACGGGTCGTCATAGCCCAGTAGCGCGAGGGGGTCCGAATCTCGCAGCACTTCGCGTAATATCGCGTAATACTCATCGGTGGGAAAGAGGCGAAGGTCCGGCTGGCCGCTGGGGAAAGCGTAACGAGGCTGCTCGACGGGAACAGAAGTGCCCACAGGTGGATTCTCGGCGTTGAAGTAGCGAGGAAGCCCCGCGACCACCCGATAGCCCCGCCCAGGTTCGGACTCTAACCACCCTTCGGCGACCAGTTCCGCCAGGGCGTTCATCACGGTGTGACGATGCGCGTCGTGCCGGTCGGCCAACTGCCGAGTCGAAGGCAGCAGCTCGCCGGGCTGTAGCTGACCGGCCTCGATGGCGCGTCGGATCGCTTCGGCCAGGCGCAGGTATTTCGGTTCGTCGCTGTCGACCAGGGTCAGGTTCAGCTCTCTCATCGTACCGGGATTTCCCAGAGCCCTGCAGCGCTCCCTCTCGGGAGGCCCCGTGATGCTCCGCTAGAGAAGCAGACGGACGCGCTGCTCGACGTCGCGAGCCCAGCTTCGGATGGCGACCGGGTCGGCGGAACGGGTGGACAGAACGACACGAGCGGCTGCGGTGGCCGCACGAGTCGTCAGCCCGGGGTCGCGCTCCCTGGGGCCGGTCGGGAACAGGCTTCGGGTATGCCTGGTGGCCATTTTCGGGATGTCTCGTCGGCTGTTGAACATGGTTTCTCCGGGTGGGCTTGATAATCTCTGGGGCCGAGCTAGAAAATACCTCAAGCTAGAATGCAGAACGTCACCCGCTCGAATACCCTCCCCCACCCTCAGAGATCCCATACCAGGTGGAAAAGACGCCGGGAGCGGATCCCGACGCCTCGAAGGGAGCGGCGCTAGACCAGGGTGGGATCAGGGCGCTTCCAGAACCGCCCCTGCTTCAACGCCTGAAGGAAGCGGGAAGGAAAATCGGCCCGCTCTTGCCCGTCGATCAGCCCTTGCTCTCCCAGGTCTCCCTCCGGCCGGAGTCTTCGGAGCACGGCCTCCCCTCCCCCGACTCCACCGATCGGCTTCTTGTGGCGATAGGCATCGAGCAGGTGTTGGGCGACCATCGGGTGACGAGCCAGCGCATCGCAGTCCGACCCTCCACCTACAGCGACCACGGCGTCGTAGAGCGGCGAGCCGCAGTTGTCGAAGGTCTTGGCGATGGAATGAGCGTGCCCCTTATCGCACGTGATCGCACCAAGACGAGGACCGACCAGCTCCAGGGTCGCTCCTTCGGACTCCAGGGAGCTCTTGAGTTCTGCGACGGAGGCGCCGTGAAAGCCGTCGGCCACCAGCGCTGCCACCTTTCTGGTCTTCAGTCCGCTGGGCCCATTTTTCTGGATGCTCAGAGCCGGAGAGCTATCCTGGTGGGTTTGGCCCGGGTCCGAGGGCTTGGGAGCGGGCGAATCTTTCAGATAGCTCAAGTCGCCGTCAACCTGTTCGATGCCCAGATTCCGAGCAACCGCCTGGGCCAGATCCTGATCGATGTTGTAGTAGAGCTTCACCATACGCTCGCGGATGTGGGGCACGGTGCATTTGCTCACCTCGAAGCTGCAGGCCTCGACGATATGCTGCTTTTCGACCTCCGTCTGCGAATTGTAGAACAGGCGGGCCTGGGTAAAGTGCTGGCTGAAGCTAGCGCTGCGCTCTCGAATCTTATGAGCGTCGATCTTCTCGGCGTGGTGAAGGAAGGCGCCCAGATCGCGTCCGGCGGCAAACGGACACCCCTTGGCCAGGCTGTTCGGCTCGTAGGAGACCCGCCCTCGATCGATACGCTGCCGTCCGAAACCGTCTCTTTGATTGTTGTTCACCGAGACGACAGGCCGGTTGATCGGAAGTTCGGCGAAGTTGGGTCCGCCCAGGCGAATCAGCTGAGTGTCGGCATACGAGAACAGGCGGCCCTGCAACAGCGGGTCGTTAGTGAAATCCAGACCGGGGACGATATTGCCGGGGTGATACGCCACCTGCTCGGTCTCGGCGAAGAAGTTGTCCACGTTGCGGTTCAGAACCAGAGTCCCGATAGGGGTCACGGGCACCAACTCTTCGGGGACCAACTTGGTGGCGTCCAGCACATCGAACGGGAACGATTCGGCCTCTTCTTCGGTGAAGATCTGAAGCCCCACTTCCCACTCGGGGAAATTGCCGTCTTCGATGTTCGTCCACAGGTCTTCGTTGAGGAAGTCGGGGTTAAGCCCCGAGATCTTTTGCGCCTCGTCCCAGAGTACGGAGTCCATGCCCAACTTCGGCTTGAAATGCCACTTGACCAGTTTGCACCCGCCTTCTCGAGTCAGGAGCCGGTAGGTGTGAACACCGAACCCCTCCATCATTCGCACGCTGCGCGGAATGGTCCGGTCCGACATCTGCCACATGTGCATGTGCATCGACTCGGGCATCAGGGACAGGAAGTCATAGAAGGTGTCGTGAGCACTGGCTGCCTGAGGCATGTTGTGGTGCGGCTCTTGCTTGACGGCGTGGACCAGGTCGGGGAATTTCAAGGCGTCCTGAATGAAGAAGACGGGGATGTTGTTGCCCACCAGGTCGAAGTTGCCCTCGTCGGTGTAGAACTTGACGGCAAAACCGCGTACGTCGCGAGCCATTTCCGAAGAGCCTTTATTTCCGGCGACAGTGGAAAAACGTACGAAAACCGGGGTCGGCTTGTCGGTCTGAGTGAGGAAGTCGGCGCAGGTGATCTGGGACAACGAGGTCTTTAGCTGAAAGTGACCGTGGGCGCCGAAGCCCCTGGCGTGGACGATCCGCTCGGGAATCCGCTCGTGGTCGAAGTGGGTCATCTTCTGGCGTAGGAAGAAGTCCTCCAGTAAGGTCGGGCCTCGGGAGCCGGCCTTGAGCGAGTTCTGATTATCGGCGATCTTCACACCTTCAGCCGTGGTGAGGTGATCGTGGTCTGGTTTGTTGACAAAGCTTTCGAGCTGCGCGGATTTCTTATCGGACATAGGGCTCCTCGTTCATGTTAGAAATTTGGTCGCGACGATACTACCCGAGGCCATCGTACGGCGCGGCACACCGCAGGCTAGCCCACCCTATCCGCAGAACCCATCGTCCTCCGGAGGGGAAAACCGTAGCCGATCAGATGCCCCCCCTCTACCTCGCTAGTCCACGAGCCGGACTGGAGCGACGAGTAGTCTTAGAGCATGGAAGACGCCATTCGTACTCCTTTGGAACAGCTCGAGTCCGAAGCTGTGTATCTGCTGCGAGAGAGTGCCGCCCTGTTCGATCAGGCGGCGCTGGTCGTAGGTGATGACCTGCGCTCGAAGACCCTGGCTCAGTTGGCCCAAACGGCTTTCGCCCCGGGCGACTCACCGCTGGCCGAAGTCGCCTCGGCAAGAGGCCAGACGAGTCGCTTCGATGCGGTCGTCTCGCCCGAAGCCGGTGACAGCTTTGAGGTCTGGCCCCTCTTCGGGAAGCCTCCCAAGGGCGACTCGCCCTGGAGCGTTCACCCGCTGGCCTCGTGGAGTGAGGGCGACCTTCGCGAGTTCCGAGACCGAACCGGGCCGAGTGAAACGCTTCGGCTGCTGCGCCTATGCACCGTAGGCGAAGCAGAAAGCGGCAAGAGTACCCTGGTTCAGGCTCTGATGGAGCGCTCCTTGACTCCGGCCGACCGGGGAGCCGTCCACCACCACCTGGTCACCGAGCAGCGGCGCATCTTTCTCATCGACCCTCCCGGTCAGGAGCCCTACAGCCACGGCTTGATGGCCGCCGCCTCGGCCGCGCAGATCGCGCTGCTGGTCGTCGATGCCGTGCGCGGAGTGACGACGACCCTGAAACGCCAGGTGTTCCTGCTAGGCCTGATGGGGGTACCCCACGTGCTGGTCGTGGTCAACAAGATGGACCTGGTCGACTACTCGCAGCCTCGTTACGATGAGATCGTGGCCGAGGTCAGCGCCCTGTCCTCGGTGGTCGAACTCAAGAACCTTTCTTTTCTTCCTGTAGTCGCGCTGTCTCGAGACAACCTCTCTACCCCTCCCTCGAACCTGGCCTGGTATCAAGGACCGACCTTGCTGGGCTACCTGGAAGCTATCACCCCCGGCTCGAACCTGAACATGACGGACCTGCGCGTCCCCGTGCAGCAGGTTTCCGGCGAAGGAGACACGCGACGCATCGGCGGGCGCCTGGCCTCTGGTCGACTCTCTCCCGGCGATACCGTTGTGGTGCTGCCCTCGGGTGACGAGGCCAGGGTCATCAGGATCGAGCGCGGCGCCAGCGAGCAAGAGGTCGCCTTCGCCGGAGATTCGGTCAGTCTCTTCCTGCAGGGTGCGGTCGAGATCGACGGCGGGGATATCCTGGTCAGCCCTCAGAGCATGCCAACAAGGTCCAGCGAGATCGAAGCCACCATGCTTTGGCTCGACGACCAGAAGCAAGAAGGAGAGAAGCGGTATCTGCTTCATCACGGTACCCGCCTGGTGAACGCCCACGTCAGCGACGTCATCTCGCTTCTGGACCCGACAAGGTTGACCTGGACCGAGGGGCGGAGTCTGACCAGGGGAGCCATCGGGAGAGTGCGTCTGGTCACCGGGGCGCCGCTCTACTTCGACAGCTACACCAGCAACCGAGAGACCGGCGCCTTCTCTATCCTCGACGAGCAGACCCGCCGCGTCCTGGGGACGGGCGTGCTTCGAGGGCCGGCGCTGGAAGTGCCCGACGTGACGGCCAGCGCCGAGCGTCTAGAGTCGGACCACGTCGTGAAAGACCCAACCCTGGTCGACTTGCCCGCCCGCGAACAGAGCTACGGCCACCGAGCCGCCGTGGTCTGGTTCACCGGGCTGTCCGGTTCGGGTAAATCCGCCGTCGCCAAAGAGGTCGAAAAGCGTCTCTTCGAACGCGGCTGCCACACCCTGTTCCTGGACGGTGATAACGTGAGAAGCGGACTCAACGGCGACCTGGGGTTCACCGAAGAGGCGCGCACGGAGAGCACTCGCCGGGTGGCCGAACTGGCGGCCCTGGCTTTCGAGCAGGGACAGATCGTGGTCTGCAGCTTCATCAGCGGGCGCAACGCGGACCGGGCCTTCGTTCGCTCTTTGATCCCTCAGGATCGCTATCTGGAATGCTACGTCAACTGCCCGATTGACGTCTGTCGGGCGCGCGACCCCAAAAAGCTCTACGAAAAAGCGGACGCCGGCGAACTGCTCTCGTTCTCCGGAATCTCCATACCTTTCGAGGCGCCAGATGCCGAACACCTGGAACTGCGATCCGACGAGAACGACGTCGAGACGCTGGCAGACCGGGTCATGGAGGCGCTACTGAGCCGACGCATCTTGACCTGAAGTCGGCCCCGAGTCGCAGAAACCAGCTCCGGCGGAGGCCATGAGGATGCCCCCACGGCACCCCTTGGGAATCTTCCGAAGAGGTCATCGTGAACCTATCCTAAGCGCTAGGAAACACCTCATGATTAGTGCGCGGCGCTAGAAATGCAGATTGTCCCCCACGTTCCCGATGAACCGGGCCTTCTCTCTTTGAAGCTGGCGGCCCACGGCTGTCGCGGCTGTGCGTTATTTCAAGAAGCTGCCCAGACGGTGTTTGGAGAAGGTCGGGCCGGCGCACCGCTGGTTCTGGTTGGAGACGGCCCCGAACTCGAGGATGATAGGGACGGGCGTCCGTTCCGCGGGCCGGCCGGGGCGCTGCTCGAGGAACTGCTGCGTGAGGTCGCAATCGACCGGAGTCAGGTCTACCTGACCAACGCGGTCAAGCACTTGAAGTTCGAGTATCAAGAAAACCGACGGATACGCCAGCGTCCCAGCCGTGAAGAAGTGCGCGCCTGCCTACCCTGGCTGGAAGCCGAACTCGAAGCCGTCCGTCCGAAGGTCCTGGTGCTTCTGGGAGCGGTCGCTGCCCGAGCGCTGTTGGGAGAGCGCTTCCAGCCGTTCGAACAGCGAGGGCACGTCCTGCTGACCCCGTGGTGCGAGCAGACGCTGGTCACCATCCACCCCGCTCTCGTTCTACGACAGCCCGACCCTCAGCAAAGAAAGGCAGCCCGTCAGGACTTGAGAGACGACCTCTCTCAGGCAGCGTCGTTGCTCCCTCGGGACGCCCCTTAAAACAGAACACCTGTTCCCTTTTGGCCAGGAAGCGACTCCCTCGACGGGAAGCCATGGCCTTTGGAGGTGAGGTATGGCTTCGACCGTTTGGAAAGGGCACCTGAGCTTTGGGCTCGTGTCGGTGCCGGTAAAGCTGGTGGCTGCGGCCCGTGAAGTGAAGGTTTCCTTCCACATGGTGAACCCGGAAACCGGCTCACGAATTCAGCAGAAAACCTTTGACGCGAGCACCGGCCAGGAGATCAAACGCGGCGACCTGGTGAAGGCCGCCGAACTCGACGACGGGCGGACCGTCTACTTGACCGATGGCGATCTCAAAGCGATCCTCCCCGCCTCCTCGAAGCAGATGGAAGTGCTGGAGTTCGTGAAACTCGAAGAGGTCGACCCCGTCTTCTTCGACGCCTCCTACTACCTGCTCCCTGATGGTCAGGCGGGAGACAAGCCCTACCACCTGCTCACCCAGGCGCTGCAAGACGAAGAGCACGCCGCGGTGGCGAAAATGGTCCGCTCGCAGCGGGAGTACCTGGTCCTCATCCGTCCCTCTCGGGGCGGTCTGACCCTGCACACCTTGTTCTACGAAGATGAAGTGCGAACCGTGGACGGCTACGGCGAGCAAGGCGAGAGCAAAGTCGACGAAAAAGAGTTGAAACTGGCCCGCATGTTCATCCAGGCGATGTCGGCCAAGTTCGAACCGGCCAAGTACGAGGACAACTACCGCAAAGCCGTGGTCGAACTACTGCACGCCAAGGCCGAGGGGCAGACCGTGACCTCTCCGGAAGCGCCTGCCGCACGCCCCACCGGCGACCTGATGGAGGCCCTGAAAGCCTCCCTGGGGATGGCCAAAAAGCCGCCTCAAAGCGAAAAGGGAGAGGCCGAAAGCAAGACCAAGAGCGGCTCTGCGTCGGCCAAGAAAAAGGCCAAGAAGACGGGATAACGAGGCGCTCGAGAACCTCGCTGGCCTGGCGAGTTCATGATCTCGAGAAGGAGCCGCTCCCTCCCTCGCACAAGTGGGGCAGGTGGCTACCTATTCTGTCGAACAATTGTGTCGCATTCTCGGACTCGAGGAGAAACGGTTGCGCTACTGGCAGCGCATCGGGCTTTTCCCCCGCGGCAGCGACGAGTTCGACTGGACCGACCTCAGTCGGGCCAAAACACTGACTCGTCTGGTCAATGAAGAAGGGCTTTCCGCGCGCGGCCTGTTGCCCTACGCCCCGATCCTGGAGACCCGTCAAGTTCACGGCGACGCCAGGGCCCTGGTGGTTCGGGACGGAGAGCAGTTTCGAGAGGCGCGCAGCGGCCAGTGGATGCTGGAGTTCGAGCCCGAGGAGCACGAGGTGCGGGTCCTTCCCATCCACCACGAGTGGGCCGATCGCGCCCATCACGCCCTGGAAGAAGGTCAGCCCGAAGAAGCGCGCCATCTGGCCGGCCGGGCTATCAACGAAGGGGTCACCTCGGTCGAGGACCTCAACGACCTCGGGCTCCTGCTGCTGACCACGGGAGACCACGAGACGGCGGTCAAAGTGCTGACCGAAGCGACCCAGTCGCCAGACTCGGGTCCTCGGCAGTGGTTCAACCTGAGCCACGCCCTGGACGCCGTCGAGCGCTTCGAGGACTCGAAAGACGCTCTGGAGACGGCGCTTCAAATGGACGAACGGTTCGCCGACGCCCGCTTCAACCTGGCCCTGGCCTACGAGCGACTGGGCGAAACCGGCCGAGCCTATCGAGAGTGGAAGCAGTTCCTCAAACGTCATCCCATGGAGCCTGAAGCCGAAACCGTGCGAACCTATCTGGTCAAGGCGTACGCCGGCGGTCGCGTGGTGCCGCTGCGCACCGAGGTCTCCCTGGCGACTCCCACCTGAACCTCCGGGCGACTCCCAGGTATAGGTCGAAAAGGCTCCTCCGGAGAGCCCCGACCAGGCGTGGTTCCCCGCACCCGGCGCCCGCATAATCGCGGGCAGGATGACTATCACACTGCTATCTGTCAACGCCGGTCGACGTACGACCTTACCGGGCGATCCCCGCTCGGAAGAGACGGGAATTTTCAAGACGCCGCTCCAAGGCCCTGTTCAGGTCGGCCGCGACGGCGTGGATGGCGATCAGCGTAGCCCCGACTACCAGGACTCACCGGGACAGGCGCTTTGCCTATACAGCGCTCAGGACTACCAGTGGTGGGAGGAAGAACTGGGCCGGGAAATGCCGTTCGCCCTGTTTGGAGAGAACCTCACCGTGTCCCACTACGGCGCCCACGAACCCCGGGTCGGAGACCTCTGGCGCATCGGGGAGCTGACCCTGGAACTGTCGGCTCCCCGCACACCGTGCGCTACGCTGGCCCATCGTATGGGAGAGTCCGCCTTCGTGAAAAAGTTCGCCCGCGCGAATCGAGGGGGAGCGTATGCCAGAGTCGTTCGACCTGGAACGGTACAGGCGGGACAGCCGATCGAAATCGTCGAGCGCACCGATCACCCGACGCTCAGTGAGCTGTTCGCCCTGTCCTTCCAGAAGGAGAAGGACATCGCCCTGATGCGGCGCGCTCTGGCGGCCCCCCTGGCCGCCGAGAGCCGACGCGAAATCTCCGCCTGGCTGCGCCGGGCCGAAGTGGGCTCGCGATGAGACGGGTAGCCCTGGTTGGCGGCGGTCCAGCCGCTATGTTCGTGCTCAAGCGCCTGTTAGAAGCCGCTCCGGCGTCGCTTCGCGTCGAGATCTTCGAAGCTGGCGGACGTCTGGGGCAAGGGATGCCGTACAGCGAGGAGGGCGCCACTCGCGAACACATTACCAACGTCTCCGCCAACGAGCTTCCCGATCTCCCCTCTCCCCTCCATCACTGGGTCCGCTCCCTGCCTCAGTCGGTCCTCGACGAATACGGAATCCAGCGAGCCAGCTTCGACGAAGAGAAGGTCCTGCCCCGACTTCTTTTTGGCCGCTACCTTCATGAGACCTTCGCGGCCCTGATCGCCAGAGCCAGAGAGGCAGCGCTCCCGGTCGAGGTCCACTACCACTGTCGCGTCGTCGACCTGTGCGACCTTCCAGAGAAGGCAGCACTTGAAGTCGTCACCGAGCACGGGGAACGGCTGGAGTTCGACCAGGTGGTGATCTGCACGGGTCATCGCTGGCCTCACGAAGACGACGACCCGTCATCGGGCTATTTTTCGTCCCCGTACCCTCCCGCGAAAATTGCCCGCAGGATGAACCACCCTGTAGCGCTTCGAGGCAGCTCTCTTACCGCGGTCGACGCCATCCGCACGCTGGCGCGCCACAACGGCAGCTTCGGGCGAAGCCCGAGCGGTGAGCTAGGCTTCGAGCGGGATCCGGAGTCGCCCGACTTCGCCGTGATCATGCACAGCCGCAACGGGTTGCTGCCGTGTGTTCGCTTTCACCTCGAAGACCCTCAAGTCGTCGGGGTCGACTTGCTGGGGAAGGACGACTACCGGGCCATCCGACGGGAGAACGACGGTTTCGTTCCTCTCGACGCGGTGTTCGAGAGCGACTTCAAAGCCCAGATCCGAGAGCGCGACCCGGTTCTGTACGAACGTATCCAGGAGATGACGTTAGAACAGTTCGTGGAAGCCGCCATGCGCTCCCGAGAGCGTCAGGAACCGTTCGCGCTGTTTCGCGCCGAATACCAGGAGGGTCGCCGTTCGGTAGCTCTCGACCGCCCCATCCCCTGGAAAGAGGCGATCTCGATCCTGAGCTTTTCGATGAACTACCCGGCCAAGTACTTCAGCGCCGAGGATATGCTGCGCCTCAAGCAGACCCTGGCCCCCTTGATCGCGGTAGTGATCGCCTTTCTTCCTCACGGCGCCTGCGAGGAGCTATTGGCCCTGCACGACGCGGGGGCTCTCGACCTGGTCGAGGTGGGTGCGGAGAGTCGGGTCGAGCGCCAGGAAGGTGGAGGAATCGTGTACTACTACGGAGATGACGCGTCCCCGGCAGCACGACCTTTCGCCACCTTCGTCGACTGCGTGGGACAGCCAGCCCTGGCCTGGGATGAGCTTCCGTTCCCCACCCTGCTGAGCCAGGGCGTGTTCTCCCAGGCTACCGTCCGGTTCCGGGACAGCCGTCAGGGCGAAATCCATGCGAAGGGTCAGCCGGATGACGTCCGCCGGGAGCCCGACGGAGGCCTTCGCCTTCTGCTACCTGGGGTGGCCATCGATGATGCCTTCCGACCTCTCGACAGCCAGGGTCGGCCTCATTCCAGGGTGCAACTGATGGCGGTGCCGTATATGGGAGGACATAATCCCGACTATTCCGGGGTCGACTTTTGCGAAGAGGCTTCACAGCGCATCGTTGCTGCGATGCTGGGCCGGGCCGCCATCCCCCGCTGAGGCGGCCCGGCCCCGCAGGGGCAAAATCTATTCGGTCGGGCTCTCTTCCCGGTCGGTCTCTTCCTCGATTCCGGGCTCTATAAACTCTTGGACTTT
>JAEXNA010000160.1 GCA_023447635.1 Vulcanimicrobiota bacterium
GGCCTCGGCCACCACGTCCTGGACGGCCCGACTCTTTCCCGTCCTGATAGCGATCCTGCTGGTCGGCCTAACCCTATGGGCCGGTTGGGTCTTCGGCTTTACCATCTACCGCGACTACCTTGCTATCCCCGGCGAGAAGCAGGTCCCCAAGATTACGGGGTTAGAGATCAAAGCCGCCTACGAAGCCGTGGAGGGCCAGGGGCTGAAGCTTCAGGTTCACGAGTCCCGACACGACAAAAAAGTGCCCAAAAGGGTGGTTCTCACCCAGAACCCGCCGGCCGGACGCAAGGTTCGGGAAGGTCGCACCATCCTGGTGGCCGTCTCGCTGGGGCCGGAACTGATGGAGGTTCCCAAACTCGAAGGCGAATCGCTGCGGTCGGCCAAGATCGCCCTATCCAACGCGAAGCTGAATCTGGGCAAAGTGACGTTTGAAGACGCCGCCTACAACGAAGACGAGGCCGTGACCAAGCAGAACCCCGGCCCCGGCAAACTGGTTCAACGCGGTCAGGCGATCCACCTGACCGTGCGTCGCGCCTACCGCTGACACCAGCCGCCAACGTTCTCCAATTCCCCCTGACAAGAGAGGTCCCACCCGTGAGTTCCGCCCCTTCCGCTCCTCTGATCGCCCCCTCCATTCTGGCCTGTGATTTTGCCCGCCTGGGCGAGAGCGTCGGCCGGGTGCTCGAAGCGGGCGCTGATCTGCTGCACTTGGATTTTATGGACGGGCACTTCGTGCCAAACCTCTCCTTCGGGTTTCCCATCGCTCAAGCGGTGGCGAAGGCGTTCCCTAAGGTTCGGCTCGACGTCCATCTCATGGTGACGAACCCGGATGACTACCTCGAGCGTCTGGCCGAGCTGAACTGTTACCAGGTCAGTGTGCACTGGGAGACCTGTCCCAATCTGCACCGCACGCTCCAACGCATACGGCAACTCGGAATGAAAGCTGGCGTGGCCTACAACCCTCACACTCCCCTTCAGGGGCTAGAGTATCTCAAAGAGGTCCTCGACAACGTGCTGGTCATGACGGTGAACCCTGGCTTTGGAGGGCAGTCGTTCCTGCCCGAAGTGCTCGACAAGGTCACCCAGGCCAGAGAGTTCGCCCGTAAGCACAATCCGGAGATGCACGTCTCTGTCGACGGAGGCGTCAACGGGCAGACCGGCCGTCTCTGCGCCGAAGCGGGAGCCGACCTGCTGGTCGCCGGCAGCTACCTTTTCGAAGCTTCCGACCTTGCTGCGGCCCTGGCCGCTCTTCGCCTTCAGACGGTAGGGTAGGGCGGATTGGGCAAACCGACTCTTGCCGTCTCCTTGACCGGGCTGGCGCTCTGGCTGGGCTCGGGCTGCTCCGCCCCACCAGTTCGCTCGGTCGAGATGACCTTTCGAGCGACCAATACGGCTGACCACATCCTGGTGGTCGAAGGCCAGACGAACCTCCCGGCGGGTTCGCCGCTGAAAGCCGAGATTCGCACTCGGGACGGCCTGGTTTTGCTACGAGACAGCGCCGTGGTCAGCCACGACAAATTCTTCTTCGACTTTGATCTCGACAGCTTGCAAGGCCTAAGCCTGTACCAGGTGGTGGTCCGGTTCGATCCCCAGACCGCTCCTCTGGGGGTTCGTCAGGTCACCGGACTCTGGGGAGAATCGTTGGAGGGGCCGGGGGTCAAGACGGTGGACCGCCATCGCATCTACGAGCGCAAACTCGAGGTGCTGCTTACCGCCGACAGCGAGGGAGAAGACTGGGAAGGTCGCGACTTTTCCTCGATGGAGCCTAGCGAGCGAAATCGCATCGTGGTTCAACTCGAAGAGCAGATCGAAAAGAAGCCCGACGACCGCAACGCCAAACTGGCCCTGGCCCGGGCCTACATCGCCGGCGACCCTAGAGAGCTGGCCAGCGGAACGCGAGCTTACGCCTTGCTCAAAGAGGTCGTCTCCAGCAACGACGGGGATCACACAGGCACCCAGGCGCTCAAGCTTACGGCTGGCATCGAGGCCAAAGAGCGCAAAACTCAGGAAGCCGCAGAGCAGCGAGAAAAGACCGCTCGGGGCGACAAGTTCAAAACCGAGAAGACGATCTGGCCGGGCAAGGCCGTCGGCGCCTTCCAGCTCGGCAGCTCCTATCGGATTCTGGCCCGTCACCTGAAGCTTGACCGTCCGCCGGACTTCAGCGGCGGGGATGGAAAAGTCCGGGTGCGACCCAAAAACTTTCCAGGTCTGGAGCTTCACTTTGACCGAACCAGCCGCCGCATCGTGGCCATCCGTACGACCTCGAAGCGCTTCTTGCTGCCCGAGAAGCTCGGGGTGGGAAGCCTGCTCCAGGAGCTACAGCAAGCCTACGGACGCGAGGCCGTTCCTACACCCAACTTCCGCTTCGAAGGGAACCGACCCGACGGGCGAGCCATCTATCGCGGAACCTCGACCGCCAGTGGACTGGAGTTCGAAATCTTGCGCGAGGTCGACCCGACTTTTGGGCTTCCGCTCGACAAGGTCGAAGCCGTCACGGTGTTTCTGCCTTCCGAGGAGCCTGTTCCCGTCGACCCCGCCCCGGAATCGGAAGCCGAGTCCGCGCCAACTCCCACCTCCTCGCCGTCCCCAGAGGGGGCGAGCGCGACGCCCGGCGAACCGTAGTCGGCTTCGAGGAGCCGATGCGTCTCTCGGAGAAAGGGCGTCGCATGGAGTTAATGCGGCAACCCCAGCCAGAGCCCGAACCTCCCGCCACCCCTTCGCCTGACGAATCTCGCCTGGAGCGACTGGAAGAGCGGCTACAGCTTTTAGAACAGCTGCTCAGTGCGACCACCGGCGGAAATGAGGCGAGCGTCGACATCGATCTCTCCGAGCACCTGTCCCCTCCGGCCGGGCTGAACTTTGCCCTCGAGGATCTGCTGCGCACGGTGATCAAAAACCGGGCCAGCGACCTACATATCAAGCCGTTCGCTCCTCCCACCGTGCGCCTGGAGGGGAATCTGGTCCCTATCGGCGACCGCCCTCTCACACCCGAAGAGAGCAACTACCTGGTACTCTCCTCGCTGCCGCCGCGCAAACGGATCCCGCTTTCCCAACTTCGGGAGGTTGACCACGCCTACGTCGCCTTTGGTACCCGCTTCCGACTCAACGCTTTTCTCGAGCGAGGCCACCTCTCGGCGGCTTTCCGTCGCATCAACAGCACGGTGCCGCGCTTTGCGGAATTAGGACTGCCGGCGGTCTTAGAGCGGCTGGCCTCTCTTCAGGACGGCCTGGTGCTGATCACCGGTCCGGCGGGCGCCGGGAAGTCGACCACCCTGGCCTCTGTGGTCGACTGGATCAACGATAATCGGCGGGCTCATATCGTGACCATCGAGGACCCGATCGAGTTTCATCACCAGGACCGCACGGCCTACATCTCTCAGCGAGAGGTCGGAACGGACACCACATCGTTCATGGAAGCGCTCAAGCAAGCGCTGCGCCAGGACCCTAACGTGATCATGCTGGGCGAGATGCGCGACGCCGAGACGATCATGACAGCTGTCACCGCCGCCGAGACGGGACATCTGGTCATATCGACCCTGCACACTCCCAACACGGTCCAGGCTATCGACCGTATCGTCGACTCTTTCGCAGGCCAGACACAGAAGCAGGTTCGCCTGCTGCTCGCTTCTTGCTTGCGCGGGGTGGTCAGCCAGAAGCTGATCAATCGAGCCGACGGCCGGGGTCGCGTACCCGCCGTGGAAGTCCTGATCAACACCTCGACTGTGGCGTCCCATATTCTCGACGGACAGACCCACGAGATCTACCAGTACATCCAACGAGGCGAAAGCGACGGTATGCAGACCTTCACCCAGTCTCTGATCAACCTGCTCGACCGAGGTCTGATCAGCTATCAAGACGCCACCCACGTGGCCGACCGGAAAACCGAACTTCGGCTGGCCAGCGAGCAGCGACGCCGTCCACCTTCGGCGGCTCCTTCCCGAAGAGAGGTCGACCCCGAAGAGCGCCCGGCCGGCGACCTGTTAGACCTGCTATGAGGGACGAAGCGTTCTGGTCCTGGCTCGAGGCTCACTCCGGCCGACGCGCCGCGCGCCCGCTGGCCGACCTGGTCGGGGAGGCAGGTGGTCCCCAATGCTGCGCGGTAGTCGGCGTGGATCTGATCGAAGGGTTCTGCCGCAAGGGACCGCTGGCTGGGCCCAGGGTCGAGGCGCTGATCGGGCCGACGGTGGACTTTCTGACCCGCTGCCACGAGATCGGCATCCGGGACTTCCTCTTTCCCTGTGACGCCCACCAGCCCGACAGCCCCGAGTTTGCCTCATTTCCGCCCCACTGCATCGTGGGGACGGCGGAATCGGACCTGGTCTCGGAGCTGTCCGCCTTGCCGTTTGCTCACACTTTCGAACGGTTCGACAAGCGGTCGGTGTCGAGCCTGACCGAAACGAACCTGGCCATGCGACTTCAGGGCGACCAGATTCAAAAGATCATCTGTATCGGCGACTGTACGGACCTTTGCCTCTACCACCTGGCCACCGGCTTGAAGTACCTGGCCAACTCTAGTGGGCTGCCCTGGGAGATCGTGGTCCCGGCCAATCTGGTGGCGACTTACGACTTGCCGGTCGAGGCGGCTCTTGCCATCGGGGCCCTGCCTCACCCAGGCGACCTTCTGCACGAGCTTTTCCTTTACCATCTTCAGCTCAACGGCGTGAGCGTGGTCGCTTCCCTCGATTAGCAGGCCCAGATCCGCTCCGACCGAAGACTCCTTATCGATCAACAGAAAGGCTCGATCCGGCACAGGCCGTTCGAGGACAGGTAGGCATGGGAGTTCTGACCAGAGACGAGATCTTCAAAGCGATCGCCGACGGGCGCATCGAGATCGACCCTTATCGCCCGGAGTTCGTAGGGCCCGGGTCCGTCGACTTACATCTGGGGAATCAGTTCCGGGTGTTTCAGAAACTTCACCAGATCTACCACGTGACGGACGACTCCGACTTTCATCAGGTCACCCAACTGGTGGAAGTCGAGGACCATTTCGTCCTGATGCCGGGCGAAACGGTGCTGGGCGTGACCACCGAACGCATCAAGCTGGCGCCGTCCCTTTGCGGCCGGCTCGAGGGTCGAAGCCGTTTCGCTCGCCTGGGGCTGATGGTCCACATCACGGCCGGCTTCATGCAGCCCGGAATCAACAATCACCAGGTGCTTGAGATTTCCAACGTCTCTAGCATTCCGCTGGCCCTGCATCCCGGTACCCGGTTCTGCCAGTTTATCTTCGAAACGTGTGTTGGCGAAGCGACCTATCAAGGCCGTTTCGCCAACCAGTCGATCCCGTAGAAGCGCTTTACAACGCCAGTTCCGGGGCGTAAAACAGGAAGCCGCCCGAGGTGAGCGCCTGCTGGCTTAGCCCCAGAATCGCGGTGGAATGGGTGGCGCGAGAGATCTCCTGCCACCCTCCAGCCGGCGGCACCACCGTGCGGATCGGACGGTCCGTGCCGGGACGATAGATCCCGTAAGACGCCGAATCGAGGGGGTCGGCCTGGATATAGTAGCGCCAGTTTTCCCCGTAGAGGTCCTGGGCGCGTTTCTTGAGCTGTCCGGGCAGTTCAGGACGGCTGGACAGTTCGACCCCTTTGAACAGCTGCCGGGAGAGAAAGCGGTTCGCCAGGTCGGCCAGAACCTTGTCTTTCGACTGGCGCCACATCTTCAGAGCGTGAAAAAGGTCAAAATCGTCGAGCCCCAGGAAGTTCGTGAGAAACTCTCCCTGGTCGGTGGGCAGTTCCGGGGTTCCGCCCAGACGGAAGAGAAACTCGAGATTGGGCGGAAGCCAGAGAGCGCTGGCGTCGTCGAGAAACACCTCTCGAGCCCGATCCAGGGTCAGCCGAAGCAGCAGTTCCGCCGAACGCACGGCCCGGTGCAGGTAGACCTGCCAGTACATGAAGTAGCGGGAGAAGAGGAACTCCTCGACGGCCAATACCCCCTTTCCGCCGATAGCCAGAACCAGGCCCTCGCGCTCTTCCGCGAAAAGGTCCTCGGAGTTCAGCGCCGCCTTCAGCGGCACCAGCGTTTCGAGAATCCGCTGATTGTCGAACAGGCCGTATTTGACGCCGGTATACAGGGAGTCGCGCTGAAGATAGTCCATCCGGTCGACGTCGAGTTGGCCGGACAGAAGTTCGCACAGAACCGGCTCTCGGAAACGGTTGGTCAGCAGGTCAACGACGTCCTGAGGGTCACAACCGTGACTTTCTAACAGCGGCCGCAGCGGACCGGTGATGATTCCGTGCCCGAGTTTCTCGTGATCGATTCCCACAAAAGTGTGCTCCAGGGCGTGGGAGAACGGTCCGTGGCCGATATCGTGCAGCAAGGCTGCGGCCAGAGCGGCCTTGCGTACCTGAGGTTCGGTATGAAGCTTCCCGGTGCTCTCCCAGCGTTCCAGCACACAGTGCATCAGCCACATCACGCCCAGGGCGTGCTGGAAGCGACTATGCTCGGCCCCGTGGAAGACGAGAAAGCAGCTTCCCAATTGGCGAATGCGGCGAAGCCGCTGGAATTCAAAGCTGTCGACCAGGTCGAGAATCAGGGGATCGGGGAGAAACATGTTTCCGTGCACGGGGTCGCGCATGGTTTTGTTGGCCATGCCGGCGCCCTTCGTAGCGGCTTCGACCGTTTCCCTTGTCTTTGTGTCGAAGGGGATTCCTGGTGGGGCTTGGAAGGTCCGAGGACGACGGCGCTGCCTCTCCAGGGAGGAGGGGAAAGGGCGTCGAAGCCCGGTTTGGGAGCAAGCGGGCGACGTTGGGGAAGGCCGCCGCCACGACGGTTGGCGCTCCTACACGAATTCGAGGTTACAGGGAAAGGAAAGCTGCCCTTCGAGTGAGCGTGAAAATCGCCGATAGGCTGCAGCGGGTGCGTTCCTACGGAGAACGCCTCATCCCGCTGGGGCCGGGTGTGGTTTGGTTCTCGAATCCCGATCTGGGGACGGGGCTTTGCTTTCCTGTGACCAAATTAGGGTACCGAGTGCGGCTGGCTGGCCCCACCGGTGCGGTGGAAGCGTTCCTAACCTTCGTCAACCCCACCACTCAGCCGCAGCAGGCCTACTTCCTGTTCCCTCTCGATCGGGAGATCACGCCGGCTCGGGTGCGCGTCAAGCACGGCGACTTTCAACTCGAGACGGAGATCTGTGCCAACCCTCAAGACGGTGCTGCCGAGGCGTTCCGTGAACCGCTGCCGGTAGGGCTGGCCAGGCTGTTCCAGGGCGAGACCGAAAAGGTCCTGGCCTTCTCTCTGGGTACGGTCAAGCCGGGCGACGAGGTGAACCTTCAGATCCTCTACGCTTGCTTTGTCTCGGAAACAGGCGAAGAAGGGCGCGGCTTCTCCTTCCGCCTGCCCCTGATGGCCTCTCGCGCCCTGACCACGCTCGATCCGAACGACTGCGAGCAGTTGACCCTGGCCACCGGACTCGAGCGTAACCCCTCGGTGGCCATCACCCTTCTGCTCGAAGCCTCGGATCTGCAGCCGGGACGGATTGCGACCTCCCAGGTCTGCGGTATGATGCGCCAGCCCAACGGCGACATCGCGGTGGAATACGACCGCAGCAAACCGCTCGAAGCCCGCGACTTCGTGCTCGACTATCAGCTTTGGGCGGGACCGCGTCCCAAAGCCTGGCTGCGCAGCCAGGGCCGGCATTTTCTGCTCAATTTCTTGCCTCCGGCGACCGAGACGCCCTCGCTCCCGCGTCGCCTGGTCTTCCTGGTCGACGGCTCCGACGAGATGAACAAGGTCGGCAAGGATCGCTGCCAGGCTTGCATCGCCGGGATCCTTAACGGCCTGGCGCCCAACGACACCTTTGCTCTGGTCACTTTCAATCGCGACGTGGCCGGGTTCAAGAGCGGCGACTTCGTAGAGACGCGATTCGTGCCCGATGCCCTGAACTGGTTGCGCGACTACGCTTTTGGGGGAGTGGCCGACCTCAAAGCGCTACTCGAGCGCGTGGTCAAGCTTCCCCGACAGGTCGATTCGGTTCTTTCCATCGTCTTGATCACGGCCGGCCGTCTGGGCAACGAGCCCGAACTGTACCGACTCCTTCAGGGCTCGCGCGAAAACCTTCGTTTCTTCCCGGTCATCCTCGGCCGCAAAGCCGACCCCCACTTTGCCCGGGCCGCTTCGAAAGCGACCGGCGGTCGGGCTTTCCGGGCTCTGAGCGAAGAGTCGATCTCTCGTGTCTCCGAACGCCTGCTCGAAGAGACCCGGCAACCGGTCCTCGATGTGGTGGGAATTCAGGACCGCGGTCTCGGGTTCCAGGGCGACAGCCTCACGCCCAAGTACCCTTCAGGGCTCTCCGGCTATCGCCCCATCAACATCCTGGGCGTTCATACCGGCCGAGGCGGCGTGGAAGCGGGCGGTCGCTCGACCACCACCACCTGGAGCGAGCAGGTCGAACCGAAGGAGATTTTCCATAAGGTCCTGCCGGTGATCTGGGCCCTGGTCAAGGCGGGGGAGCTTGACGACGAAGCCAGGATGCTGGATCGGGCCGAACGAGGGATCCTGCGCAACGTGGTGCGCTCCCTCTCGGAAGACTATTTCCTTTCGAACTCTCACACGGCCGTGATGCTGCGGGATAACCTTAGCGGCGAACCCCGGTTTGCTCCGTTTTTCGAGCCGTGGCGCTGGTACAAGGCGACCGAGGCAGGAGACGGCAACACCAAATCGGCCAACGAACTGCTGGAAGATCAGCGCGAAAGCAAGGGCATTCGCGGTGGTCGGCTGCAGTCAGCGACCCGCGGCGGCCTGAAGATGAAAGACAACCTGGGCAAAGCGTCGACCACCACGGTGTTCGGCTCGAAGCTCGGTCACCAGAACCGTCTGGCCGGAAGCGTCAAGGACGGTCTCTTCTCGAAGCCGATGCTCAGCCCGGGCTCGGCCGGCACAGCTCGTCCCATGCCGAACCCGGTTCGCGGTGGGGGAGGAGCCCCGGTGGCGCCGGCCGCTCAGGGCGGGAACGGCGCAGGCTATCATCCGCCCGCGCAGCCAGTGACTCCTCCGGTGGCTCCACCCGTACAGCCGGTGGTTCAGCCCCCTCAGCCTGTGGAGCCGCCCACTCAAGCCGTGGCTCCGCCCACTCAAGCCGTGGCTCCGCCCACTCCGCCGGTAGCTCCCGCCCAGCCTTCCGAAGAGCCGCGCCCCATCCGGCCGGTCTCGTTGCGGCCTCCAGGCGCCTCGGGCGCGGGAACCGGCTTCGGCGAGCCACCGTCAGCCCCCGCTGGAGGGTCGACTCCGCCTCCCGCTGCCCCGGTAGAGAAGCCCGCGGCCCGCACCCTGCCCAGCCCCCGCGAGCTGGCCGCCCGAATCAGCGCCGATGCTCGGACCGGCGTGCCGGAAGAGCGAGCCAAACTGGCCTTGCGCAAAGACATGGCCGTGCGCCAGGCGCTGATGAACCAGATGCGCCAGCTGCATGCAGCGCTGGCCTCCTCGAACGACGTCGGACAACTGACCGGGCTGACCGACATCGTCTTGCACCAACTGGCCGAACCGGCCCTGGACAGCGAACTTTTGATCCGCGCCTACGGCATGGGCTATCAAGCTCGGGCCGCCCTGGCCGAAAACCCTGCAGAGGCGAAAGAGAAACTCAAGCTCTGGCTGAGTCGTTTCGCCAAACTATTCTAGACGTGCGACACGTCCGTCTGAAGGAGCGGCCGGCATGGCCCCAATGAAAAGAGAGCAGCAGTGGGACATGTTCGATGTCGCCACTGGCGCCTGCGAGCTCGATGATTACCTGAATCAGCGTTACAGCGAAAACGACCTGCAGTCCAAGTTCTGGGTGGAAGAGAAAGACCAGGTGGACGAACTGCGCCCGCCGGCCCAGGGTTCAAAAGAGCAGGTGGTGATCCCGATCCAGGGACCCAACGTAGGTCCTCCCAAGCCGCCCGCTCCCGTCGACACGGCTCCTTTGCCCAGTCGTCCGTCCTGGGAAGCCAGCGCACCGGCCGAGGCGCTGCCCAGCCGGCCCTCCTGGGAGCCCCCCAGCGCGCCCAATGCTCCCACTGCCGCCCCATGGAACGCCCCGGCTCGACCCGCTCCTGCGCCCGTCACGCCTGCCCCGCGTCCCGTGGTGTCCGAAGCGCCCCCGGCAGCGCCGGCATGGGAGCCGCCGACCGCTCCCCCCCCGGCTCCTCCCGCTGCCGTCCGTCCTGCTCCCGAACCCGAGCCTCCGGCGCCGGCTGCTCCCCCCAGCATGGCCGAACTGCTAGCCCAGTTCCATCAGGCCACCAAAGCGTACGAAGAGCGGGCTAAAGACGAAGAGCCCGACGAGCCCTAGGGTTCTCCCGGGGAAAGCACGTCGTCCATGACCTCGGCCGGCAAGATATGCCAGTCACAGGCCAGGGCAGGGCCGTCTTCTAGCAGGTAACGCACTGCTTGGACCAACTGGGCCGAAGTCAGGTCGAACCCGTTGATGGTGTCGCCAAAACCAGCCCCCAGGTTGAGCAGTTCGCCTCTGGCCAGCAGATAGCAGTGGCGTCCGCCTTCCAGGGTCAGCTCTTCGACGTGCCGCAAGACCGTCCGTCGAAGAGCATGCTCGCGGAGTTCGGGAGCGAGCTCTTCGCTACCATGCCCGGCGTTGAGCAGAAACGCGCCGGACCGCAGCCGGCCCAGGTCCCCCCCGGTCAAGGCCGAAGGTCGACCCGTGGCGGTCACCAGGACCTCGGAGTGAAGGAGCAGCTCTTCTCGAGTCGGACAGGCGAACCCCTCGAAACTTGCCAGCGTCCGAGCTGACCCCGAAGGGTCGTAGACCGAGACCGTCCCTCCCAGATGACGGGCCGTGCGAGCGATCCCGCGTCCCACCGAGCCGAAGCCCAGGACACCAACCTGCTTTCCGTGCAGCGACAGTCGGGTGACCTCGCTGAAGGTCTGCCACAGGCTGAAACCGACCATCTTTTCGTTATGCACCGCCAGTTTCAGCGGCGCCGAGTTCCAGTCCACGACAGGGAAGCCCGGGAGGGCTCCGTCGAGCCGGCCCTTGATCCGCGACAAACCGGTCGTGGTGCCTTCCAAAGCCGCGACCGCCGACCCGCGCACGGCCAGAGCGTGACAAATCAGCTCGCCACCCAGGTCGCAAATCCAGCGCGGACCTTCAGCCGGGTAAGAAAGGCGTGTGAAAGCTTCCGCGTAGTCGATCAGCTCGACCCCAGGCGTGCGAGCAAGTTCCGCCCAGCCCTCGCGGTCCACGGTGGCGGCGTTGCAGGGGAGAACTTTCAGCGAAATCCGGCGAGCCATCCCCTGGATCACGGGGATCATTTTCAGGTCTATGTGAAAAGCCATAAACAGCTCGGCTTCCGGCGCGGCGGGGAACCCGGAAAGGGCACGTTGAGTCAGCGGCGTGTGGCGGAGTACCCAGTCAAGCTGGTCCTCCCAGGACGATCCTTCCATCCCGGCGGGTTCTTTTTCGCCCCGAAATCGCCCTTTAGGATTTCGAGTGGGATGCCGCAGAGAACGGCAGGTTTGCTCTCCCCCCTCCGGGAATGCCCCGGGCATGTCCGCAGATGTGGTGGCCGCAAGCGATGAGCTGCTGAGCGTTCTGGAGCAGATTCCAGAGGGCGTTTTTGTATTAGACGCTGAGTCCAAGGTTATCTTCGCTAACAAGCCCGGTCTGCGACTGGTCAAGCTGAAGCCGAAGAAAACGCTCGGCGAAGTGTTCCCTTATCCGCTCGAAGACGGCACGATGCGCGACTTCGACGTCGAGATGCTGGTCAGGCCCATGACCTGGGGCGGTCAGGAATCTCGCCTGGTCCACCTCAAGCCGCTGAAAAGCGCGGGCGCCTTCCACTTAGAATGGAAGTTAGAGTCGGCGCTGGAGAAGGCTCGCTCGGCCGAGCACATGCTCGAAGAGTGGAAGAGCCGTGAAGGCATGGCCGCCGTCGACGGGGGTGGGGCCAACGCGGAACTCGAACGCAGCATCGAAGAGACCCGGGACCAGCTGACCGCGGCGCAGTCCCGCGAGAGCGAACTGTCCACTCGCCTCGATGAGTACCAGGTTCTGCTGACCCGTCAGCGCAATGAGTTCGAAGAGCGCCAGAACGAGCTGGAATCGCTGCTCGAGATGGCGGAATCGCGGGCAGACGAGCTGCAGGCCGAGGTCGTCAGCGGCGACCATCAGTCGGCCGCCGAGCTGCAGACCGCCATCGTGGCGGCGCGCGAGGCCGAAGAACAGGCCCGTCACCTCGAATCCGAACTGGTCGAAGCTCGTGATCGAGTTCGGGTCTCCGAAGAACAAGCCGAGGTCGCCGAAGAGCGCGCCTACAGCCTGGAGACCGAGGTCGAGCGACTCAGCGCCGATCTCGAAGAGCTGGAGCCGCTGCGCCAACAGATCGCGCAGCTCAGCGCTCGCGCTGAAGAGCTGTCGGCTCAAGCCGCCGCAGCGCCCGTCGTGGACGTGGCGGCCCTCGAGACCGAGATCTCGGAGCTGGTCGGCCAACTGCAAGCGCGCGACGAAGAGCTAGCCATTCTGACCGACCGCGTCGAGACCAGGGAAGACGAGCTGGCCGCTCGGGAAACCCAACTTGGTGAAGCCGCCGTGACCCAGCGAAGCCTGGAAGCCGACCTCGAGGCGCTGCGCCGCCAACTGGGCACACTGCAAGGCGAGCTTTCCGGTCTCAGCGAGCAAGCCGGCGCGCGCGCTTCGGAAGTGTCCGGCATGGCCGAGCAGCTCGAGGGCAAAGACGCCCAGCTGGCGGGCTTGGCCGAGCAGCTTCAAGGACGCGAGACTGAGCTATCCGGCCTGCAGGAGCAGCTTCAGGCCAAAGAGCTCGAACTGACGGGACTGCGCGACCAATTGCAGGGTCGGGAAGTCGAGCTGGCCGGTCTGCAAGAGCAGCTTCAGGGCAAGGACAGCGAACTGGCCGGGCTTTCCGAACAGCAGCACGGCAAGGACGCCGAGGTGGGCGGACTGCTCGAGCAGCTTCGCCAGCGCGGCGAAGAGCTCGAGGCGCTGCGCGCCCAGGCCGAGCAGACCCGGCAGCAAGCGCTGGAGGCCGGCCAGGCCGCCGAATCCGTTCGCGGAGAGCTGCAGCTGGCCGAAGCTCAGCTGGAGTCGCTGAAGTCGCGCCTGGAGGAAGCCGAGGACACGCTGCGCGTGCGCAGCGAAGAGTCCGACGAGCTGGCCGAACAGCTGCGCGCCGAAACCGAGCAGTCCGAAGAGTTGGTCGAGCAGGTCCGCCAGGAAAACGAGCGACTCGAGGGCGAGTATCGCGAGCTTCGCGTCGCCTACGATGAGCTGGTCAGCAGCGGTCAAGGCGAAAATGACGAACTAAGATCCCGCCTGAGCGAACTGGAAGGCGCGGCCGCCGAGGCCGAGGGGCTGCAGCGGGAGAACCAAAAACTGGCCGCTCAACTCGAAGAGATCGGCGACCTGACCGAACTCGGCGAGCGGGCCGACAAGCTCGAGCGCAAGCTCGAAGGCGCCCTGCGTCGGGCCGAAGAGGCCGAAGAGCGCTTAGAGGAAGAGCGTCGCCTGCTGGGCGAGCTGCGCCAAACCTCGGATCGCCGCATCGCCGAACTTGAAAGTCGCAGCGCCGCGCCGATGGAACTCGATGCCGAGACCGAGCGGATGGCCTTCCAGGACCCGTTGACGGGCCTTCCCAATCGCAACATATTGCAGAAATACCTGGGCTTCATGTTGCAGCAGTCGGTGCGCTACGAGCGCTACACCGCGCTCCTGCGCATCGATTGCGACCAGTTCAAGACGATCAGCGACACCTTCGGCAGCGAAGTCGGCGACCGCCTGATCCGTCTGGTGGGCGAGCGACTCTCCGCCGTGGTGCGGTCGTCCGACGTGCTGGGACGGCTGGCCGAAGACGAGTTCGTGATCCTGCTCTCGGACCTGCCCGACCAGAAAGAAGCCTCAGTGGTCACGGCTTCGGTCATCAAACGCATCTACCACATTCTCAAGAAGCCGTTCGCCATCGATGAGCAGAACATCTCGGTGGGGGTCTCTATCGGCGTCTCGCTCTACCCGCTCGACGCGGCCAACGGCGAGCAGATGTTCCAGCATTCGGCGGTCGCTCTGAAGCGAGCCAAGGACACCGGACGGGGACAGGCTCAGTACTTTACCCCCGAAGTGCAGTCGGGCCACGAAGCCCGTATGATGCTCGACCACGAGCTGAAGCTGGGACTCGAGCGCAACGAGTTCGGTCTCCTTTACCAGCCGATCTTCGACCTCTCGAACGGCCAGATCGTCGGTGTCGAAGCGCTCATCCGCTGGAACCACCCTCGACTGGGCAGTATCGGCCCGGACGAGTTCCTGAAGGTGGCCGAAGAGTCCGGCCTGATCGTCTTGATCGGAAACTGGGCTCTGCGCAGCGCGTTGCAGCGGGCAGCCCAGTGGCAGGCCTCTGGTCTGGGGCTGTTCGTCTCGCTGAACCTGTCGCGTCGGCAACTGCTGCAGGGCGATCTGCTCCCCACCATCCACTCGGCCCTGGCCGAGTTCCGCTGCTCGCCGGACCGAATCTTGCTCGAGATTTCCGAAGAGCTGACCGGACCGGAGCTACCGCGACTCCGCGACACCCTGGCCAGCTTGCAGCAGCTGGGCGTGCGCCTGGCCGTGGACAACTTCGGAACTTCGTCGAGTTCGCTCCAGGAGCTGCGTCGCGGCCCGTTCCAGGTGCTCAAAATCGACCGTCGCTTCGTTCGCGGCATCCCCAACAACGAAGAGAACGCCGGGATCGTCCTTTCGGCCCTGACGCTGGGCCATCACCTCGGCCGCATCACGGTCGCCGTGGGGGTCGAGACCGAAGCGGAAAAGAGCTGGCTGGCCAAGACCGGCTGTCGCTTCGCGCAGGGGAATCTGCTCGCCGCTCCGCTGCCTCCTGAGCACGTTGCCGAGATCGTCAGCCGCCGGTAGGTCCCTTCGCCGCTCGTGTGGTAAAGGGGCGCATGACATACGATCGTGTTCTTCTTCTTGTCCTTGACGGCTGTGGTGCCGGCGTCGCCCCTGACGCCGCTGACTTCGGCGACGACCTGGCCCACCCCGGCGATACCCTGGTGCACGTGGCCCAGGCTGTGGGAGGGCTGAAGATCCCCCAACTACGTCGACTGGGGCTGGGCAATCTGCTCGCTCTGCAAGGCGGTGACGCCCTCGACAAGACTTCCGGCAGCTACGCCCGCCTCAGGGAGAAAAGCCGGGGCGGCAAAGACACCGTGACCGGTCACTGGGAAATGATGGGGATCGTGGTCGAGCAGAAATTTCCGACCTACCCGGACGGCTTCCCTCAAGACCTGCTCGACGAGTTCTCCGCCAAGATCGGGCGCGGCGTGATCGGCAACAAAGCTGCCTCCGGCACCGTGATCATCGACGAACTGGGCGAAGAGCACGGCCGCACGGGTTCCGTGATCGTTTACACCAGCGCGGACTCCGTTTTCCAGATCGCGGCCAATGAGGCTGTCGTACCGATCGAGGAGCTTTACCAGATCTGTCTGACCGCTCGCGAACTGCTGCAGGGCGAACACGCCCTACAGCGGGTCATCGCTCGACCTTTTGAAGGGACCGACCGATCGAACTTCCGCCGCACCGAGCGTCGTAAGGACTACCCGCTGTCGCCGCCCGAGAACGTGCTGGACCATCTTCGCCAGGCCGACGTGTTCACCGCCGGGATCGGGGTCATTCCGGAAGTGTTCGACAACCGCGGCTTCTCTTACGGCTTTCGAACTCAGACCAACGAAGAGCACTACGAGGCGACGCTCAAACTGCTTGCCGAGCACGACAAAGGGTTCTTCTTCATCAACTTCGAGGACTTCGACATGCTGTTCGGGCACCGTTTGGACCCTCAGGGCTTCGCCGGCGCTCTCGAGACCTTCGACGGCTACCTGACGGAGATTCTGGCCGCTATGGGCCCGAAGGACCTGCTCTTGATCACCGCCGACCACGGCAACGATCCCACCATCCCCAGTACCGATCATACTCGGGAATACGCCCCTTTGATCATGACGTGCAAAGCCTGGGAGGTCGGCAAAGCGCTGGGCGATCGTCCCACCTTCGCCGACGTTGGCGCCACCGTACTGGACGCTTTTGGGCTCTCGGCGACCACTCCGGGCGAGTCGTTATTACGCCTGTGAGTTCGTCTCCTACGTCCGCTCGAGAGCGTCGTCGCATCGCTCCCGACTGGACCCTGGGACAGCTCAAGGAGACCTTTCCTGGCGTCGAGCTAGCCCTCTATGCTTTCTTTGGCGTAGGTTCACGGGAGAGGGCCGGCTTTTCGGCGGCCGAGCGCCTGGAAGACCTCTTACGCCGTCACCTGGTCTTCGACGCTGAGCGGGCCTGCGCCCGACTGGACGCCCTGGCCGCCGAGGACTGGAGCCACGAGATCAGTGCCAGGGAACTGAAGAGCGCCTTAGACAGAGAGGCGCTCCTGGTGATCGATGCCCGCTCGGCCGCTGAGCATGCCCTTGCCCGCCTACCGGACAGCCGTTTGCTAAGCGCCGAGTCAGTGGCCGCGCTGCGAGCGCGGCCCGAGGTCCCGGCGGTTCTGGTCTGCAACGACGGTAGTCAGGCGCCCGCCGCCTCTCGCCACCTGCGCGGACTTGGACTGGCGGCTCGCCATCTTCGAGGAGGCCTGGCCGCATGGGCTATTGATTCTGATGAAAGTTTTCCCATCAACTATCCACTCATGGAGACGCCAGGTCGCTGGCACCTTATCGCTGACGGGCAAACGCTTCGCTACAGGCGCCCTGAGCCTCGACCCCAATCACAGTGGCGCGTCTGGAGTCGTCCGGCTCTGCTCGCGCATCCTCGACTGGCGGAACTAGGAGAGGCGCTACCCCAACTCGAGATGGCGATCTGGACCCCGCGCAGCTTTGCCCTGCGCGGCGCCTTTACCGATCACACCAAAGTCATCGCCCTGGCCTTGCCCTGGCTGGAAGAAGGCGATCTGTGGGACAGCGGAGGGGAGGCCTCGGAAGTGGTCGCCGAGCGGACGACTCTGGAACGGGTGCTCGCCCTTGAGGCGCCCGCTATCCTACAGTCTCATAAGGGGACCGTGGAGGTCCGGGAATACGTCGACCGCGTGTTGACCCTGCAGTTGGGCGGTGGATGCTCCGGCTGTGCTTCGGCGAGTGTGACGACGCAGCGGGAACTCGCCGCCGCGCTCTACCGAGCGGTCCCCCTTTTAGACCGGATTCAGAACGCCGAGTAGGGGAAACCGCCGCGAAAGAGAGCCAAGAAAAAGGGCCGCGTCGAGCGGCCCTTTTTCTTGGCGATAGCCCGCAGTCCCGTGAGGCTACCGCAGCCCTTCCAGGTAGCTCTTGATGCGAGCGACGCCCTTCGTGATCGAATCGTCGTCGGTGGCAAAGGAGAGACGGATATGCTCCGGCCCTTCGAAGTCTTCGCCCGGCACCACGGCCACTCCGGTCTGCTCGAGCAGGGACTCGGCCAGCGCGGCGGCGCTATCGAGGACTCGACCGGTGGCATCCTTTTTGCCAAAGAACGCGCTGATGTCCGGGAACACGTAGAAGGCTCCGGTGGGCCTGGGGCACTTAACCCCGGGGATCTCGGAGAGCAGTCCGTGGATCAGGTCGGCTCGGCGCTCGAACGACTGACGCATCGTCTCGACATCGGCCTCGTGGGCCGTCAACGCCTCGGGGATAGCGGCCAGCACGAAGGACGTGATGTTCGAGGTCATCTGGCCCTGCAGGGCGCCCATGGCCGCGATCACTTCCGGCTCGGCGATGGTGAAACCGACGCGCCATCCGGTCATCGAGTAGGCTTTGGAAAGCCCGTTGATGACGATCGATTTCTTCCGAATCTCGTCCGGGAAGGAGAGCAGCGAGCGAGTCTTCTGGCCGTGGTAGAGCAGCTGATCGTAGATCTCATCCGAGATGATGAACAGACCGGCGCCCACCGCGATCTCGACCAGTTCGGTGAGCTCTTCGGGGGTGTAGGT
>JAEXNA010000164.1 GCA_023447635.1 Vulcanimicrobiota bacterium
CCTGCTAGGCGGGCGGCTTTCGAAAGTTCGAACTCGTCGGCCTACTTGACGTTCCCCATCATCTTCTCGCCCGAGTAGCAGCCAAAGCCGGCGAACACCGCCGCCAGCATAGCCGCGGTCGCCATCATCCCGAGCCCATCGTGGCGGAACCATCCGCCCATCTGGGGCGTGAAGTTGGCCACCGAGAACGCCGCAGCAATCGCGCAAACCGCACCAAGAACAGGTTCCACCACGCGCCGTCCGGGAGAGATCACCCCGATCGCGAAGGCTCCGAAGTAGAAGCCCAGGATGATGATCAGACCCTCGGTAAAGAACTGGGTGTGCTTCGCCACGATGTAAGGCAACACGAAAGTCTGAGCAACGATGCCCAGCAGCACCTGCACCACGAGAAAGCCAACGGTGCTTGCCAGAACCCAACCGAAAGAAAAATCTCTCTCTGCGGGATCTCTTCTGCTCATGACGGTAACCCTCTCTCTGTAGGCCGAGGCCGGCTGAGGAGCGGCCTCTCGCGCTCGCTTCTCCTTGAACAGTTCTTTCAATCTTTACCCCTCCTTCCGCTGGCGCGGAATTTCATTTTACGAAATCCCGGAACGACAATCAATGCCTATGAGAAACCATTTCCCTTCGAAACTCAGTAGCGCATCGCCGCCAGATCTTCGAGCAAGCCAGGCCCTGCAGCGCTCCACCCCAATCGCTCGCGGGTCAGGGCATTGGACGCCGCCATATCCAGCGTCAGAAAACTCCCCAACCAGGCAAAATCCAGCGCCGCCCGCTCCGCACCGATCGACTTCGCCTCCACACCGAGTCCGCGAGCGATCACCTCGGCCACCTCGCGGAACGCGACCCCTTCCTCTCCCACCGCGTGGTACCTCGCTCCCACCTGCGCCCTCTCCACAGCGCCCCGAAAAACTCCCACCGCGTCGCTGATATGGCAGGCCGCCCAGCGACATTCCCCCTGCCCCACGTAGGCGCAACGACCCAGGTCGCGACACATCTCGATGTAGGGCGTGATCAGCCCCTGCTTCTCCGTGTCGTGCACCTGCGGCAGACGCACCACCGAAAGGTTGACGCCGCGCTGCAACTGCACCTCGCCTTCAATCTCAGAAGCGACCCTGGGGACAGGATGGTTGGAGTTGAAGACGTCCTCGACGGCCAGGTCTCCAGGCTCCAGGGAACCCATTCCGGTGGCGGAGGTGATCACCAGAGGCCGGTTGGAGCCGACCAGCGCATCGCCCAAAGCCGCGATGACTCGACGGTCCTTCTCGCAGTTCGCCACATAGGTAGAGAAGTTGTGATCGAAGGCACAGTGGATCACCCCGTCCGACTGAGCCGCGCCCCGACGCAAACTATCCAGGCCTTCGATGTCGCCAGAGAACGGCTCTGCTCCCGCGTCCCACAACCTCTGGGCCCCCTCCTCCGAGCGGGTCAAACCCAGCACCTGGTGCCCGGCCCCCAGCAGTTCGGGAACCAGAGCCGAGCCGATGAACCCGGTCGCTCCGGTTAGGAAAATCTTCATAACGTCACCTCGTGTCTAAGCTTTCCCAACCGTAGCCCAAGGCGATATACTAGAAAAGACGAGAAGTTATCGTGGTATAAGGAGTACCCGGATGAGCACCAACACGAAGACCAGCGCGAGCACCGGCACAGACGCCGACACCCCGCTCGGAAGCTACCTGAAGCACCGCCGTGCTCGCCTGGATCCCGCCGCCCTGGGTTTCACCGTAGGCCGACGACGCACGCCCGGACTGAGGCGGGAAGAGGTCGCGCAAAGGGCCGAGATCAGCCCCACCTGGTACACCTGGTTAGAGCAAGGGCGCGGTGGAGCGCCTTCGGCGGACGTGCTGAACCGCATCGCCGACGCCCTGATGCTGACCGAAGGCGAGCGAGAACATCTGTTCCTGGTCGGCCTCGGCCGACCGCCCGAAGTGCACTACAAAGCCGCCGACGAAGTCACGCCGCGACTGCAGCGGGTGCTCGATGCCTACGAGTTCTACCCCGCCATGATCCGCACCGCCACCTGGGACGTGCTGGCCTGGAACCGCGCCTGCGCCGTGGTGCTGACCGACTACGGACAACTCCCGAAAGACGGCCGCAACATCCTGCGCTTGCTGTTTGGCAGCGAGCGGATTCAAGCCATGCAGGCCGACTGGGAGAGCACCGCCCGATTCGTAGTCGGAGCGTTCCGTGCCGACGTCGCAAGAGCGGGCGCTCAAGACGAAGTCGCTCAACTGGTCAGAGAGCTTTGCCAGACCAGTTCCGACTTCGCAGCGCTGTGGAACAGCAAAGACGTTCTCGCTCACGGCGCCGGTCTGAAGCGGATCAATCACGCCGTGCTGGGGTGGTTAGAGTTGGACTACTCGTCGTTCATCGTGGAAGGCCGCCCTGACCTGCAGATGGTCGTCTACGTCCCCGCCACGGACGAGCACGCTCAGAAGGTGCGCACCCTGGTGGCTCAACAGGGCTAGCGTCTCGAAGGCAAGGTTAGCGCACGCCGCTGTCCAAAAGACCGGCATGCTCAAAACCCTACTGCTCCTGCTGTTACTGCTCTGCCCTCTGCAAGCCCAGGGCCGCTTCGAAAACGAGGTCAAAAACCTCGAAGCTAGACCCGCAAGCCCCGGCGGCACCGTGTTTGTCGGCAGTTCGACCTTCACCCTGTGGGGGGAGGGGTTGGAGAAGGAATACGCCGATTTTCAGGCCATCAACCGCGGATTCGGAGGCAGCACCTTACCCGACGTCATCGAGTACGCGCCGCGCATCGTTCTGCCCCTCCACCCACGAAGCGTCGTGGTCTACGCAGGCACCAACGACCTGGCCTCAGGCCGCACGCCAGAGCAAGTTCGCGCCGACTTCCAGACCCTGATCGAGATGGTTCGCAAAGAGCAACCCGAAACGAAAATCGCCTTCGTCTCGTTAAGCCTCGCCCCCAGTCGCGTCCGCCTGGCGAAAGAGTTCGATCGCGCCAACGCCCTGGTGCGCAGCTATGTCGAGAGCACTCCCGGACTGTACTTCATCGACGTCAGCGAACTGCTGCTCGACCCCAACGGCCAGCCCCGCACAGAGTTCTTCCGCGAAGACGCCCTGCATATGTCCAAAGCCGGCTACGACCGCTGGATCCCCGTGCTGCGCCAGGCGCTCGAAGGGATGGATCGTGGCTGACGTTGGCGAAAAACTGCGACTTCAGTTCGTCGTTACGCTTGAGCTTGTCGTTGAGGCGGGCCAGTTCGCGGTTGGCGGTCTGCACCTGACCGGCTCGCATATAGATCTCGGACTCCATGCGCTCGGCCCGGGTCAGCAGTTCGGTGCGCTGCTCGCGCAGGCGGACGAACTCGGTGACGTCTTCGGCCCGGTGCACGATGTAGAGGATCTCTCCGTCGGGGCCCAGGACGGGAGCGTTCATACAGCTCCAGTGGCGCTCTTCGAACCCTCCCCCTTCTAAGGGGATGTCGTACTTCTGCACCGCCATCGTATGATGGCTCTTTGCTGGCGATCACGGTTTCGAGCGAGTGGCGCAGGTTCGAGACCCCGGTGGCGCCGACGTCGTCGGGGTTATCGGGGAAGACCTCGAACAGAGGGACCCCCCGAAACGGCCGGTCGCCAACCCTGGTGGCCTCGAAGCTCGGCTGGCGCCTAGCAAGAGGAAGTCAGGGGCCTCTGGTGTGATCACCCTGAAAAGCCCGGGTATACCCTCGAAGAGAGCTCGATAGTCGAGCTCTCCCTCCCGTTCAAAGGTCGAACCATCGTTCATCCGGAACGCTTCGTACCGCTGCGCGGCAGCCCTGCCGTGATGTTTGCAAACAGGACGTGAGCGGAGGGGCGGGCGCGCGGAGCTCATCCACGCCGAACGCTGAGTTCTAAGCCCTGCTCTCGAGATAGGGTGGCGCAGCGCTCTCCCTTACCTCGTCGACCTCCTCGTCGGGGAACACTTCGGCCAGTTCGACGGCTAGGTCGGGGAAGGTGGGGCTGAGCAGCGTGTCCTTTTCGGTGTAGCCGGCCTGGAGACGGTAAGTCTGACCGTCGAGCAGATAGACCTCGACCATCGCCGGCGACGGGTTGACGATCCAGTACTCCTTCACACCGCAGGCTGCGTACAGGCGCGACTTACGGATTCTGTCGTGGCGCAGGCTCGAGGGGCTGAGGATCTCGGCCACCAGCGTGGGCGGCCCATCGATATGGCCTTCCTGGATCTGAGCCTTGTCGCAGACCACCATCAGGTCGGGCTGAGCGACGTCGTGCTCGCTAAGCCGGACGTCCGTCGGCGCCGCGAAAACGCGACAGGTCCGGCCTCGGAAGTGAAGGTTGAGAGCCGAACCAAGCCCCATCGAGATCTGCTGATGCAGAGTCGAGGGAGCCGTCATCGCGTACGGCTTTCCGTCCAGGATCTCCCATCGCTCGTCCCCACTCCAACTGCGGTACTGGCTGAAGGAGATTTTGTCTGGTAACGACTCCACAGCAGAAGTATATCACCGGGAGCCGAAGCGTGTCGCGCGCTACTCCCGCACTACCACGATGTCGTCGAGTCGCAGGTTCTGGTACAGCCACTCGATGTTTTCGTTGGTGACCCGGACGCAGCCGTGCGAGGCGGAACTGCCGATCGACTCCATCTCGTAGGTGCCGTGAAGCTCTTCGTCCGACACCGACTCGCTGCCGGTCGCGGGGTCGTACCAGTTCAGGTCGAGCAGGCGCTTGCCGAAGGCGAGCCCCCCGGATTTCGGCCACAGCTTCTCGGCCAGCGCGGTAGGGTCGTCCATCTTCTCGACCAGGATCTTCACCCCGGGGTGGGTGGGAGTCTTCAGCGCCCCGCTGGCCACCGGGAAAACTCTTTGCAACTTGCCGTTGCCGTCGTAGATGCTGATGCGATGCTCCGACAGGTCGATGAGCGCTCGCACCTTCTTGCCAGAGACGTTGGCGGGCGCGGGCATGGACTGAGCCGAGACCGGGTCTTCCCAGATCATCTTGCCGGGCGGTGGAGCCACTTTGAGCAGCGCCTGGTAGGTGGTGGCGTCGAGCTTACCGGTCAGAGGTAGAGCGACGCTGGATTGGAACGCCTTGACCGCATCCACCGTCTGTCCGCCGTAGTCGCCGTCGGCCCCCGCCGGAAGGCCAAAACCCAGCGCCAGCAGCGACTGCTGCACCGCCTTCACCCGAGGCCCCTGAGCGCCCCGCTCCAGCGGCTTGAAGTCGCCGGGCAACGGTTTGGCCGAAGCCGGTTGAGAGACCGACCCTGCCGAGCCGCTCGGCTTCAGGCTGCCCGCTTCGACCGCGCCTGAGATCCCCTGATCCTTGCGCCGCTTCTCCTCCTCCATCACCCGCTCGAAGAGCGGCTTTTCGCCGCTGTCCTGAACGGGCAACGGTTCAGGTTTGGCCCAGGGAACGACCGGATCAGCCGAAGCGGCCAGGCCCAGGGAGAGAGCGATGAAGGATGTGGCAAACAGGCGTTTCAAAGTAGCTCTAAATTCCGCCGCGCTCAGCGCATCCCTTCGAGACGACGCTGCGGGCTAGTGATGAGGTCGCCGAGCGATGTGGCCTCGGCCCACAAACGAACCTCCACCCATCTAGAAAGTTTCTCAAGTTCTGCTCCCCCAGGCGTTAGCGCTATCGAACCCTCGATTGTTCCGGAGACGCCAGGACAATCCGACGCTGATCCTGGAAGTGCTCTCCGTCCACCAGCGACGCCGTCATCCCACTCCCTGAACTGCAGATCGACCTGCCCCTGGCCGAGGTCTACGAAGGCCTCACTTTCGAGCCCGACCCTGTCGACTAACCCGCCAAAATCTGCATGCTCCCGCCTGTCCCTAACGGGGAACGAAACTCTGTTCGACTCTACCAGCGAAAGCGAAGTGAAGATTCGCAAGAGCAGACCAACCTCGGAGGCCAGCCCGCTCTCAGGCCCCGCCGACGCTGGTCGTGGGCTCTCTCAGCATTCGCGCAAACGCGCGGACGCCAGCCAGCAGGTCCTGGTCCGAGCTGATCGAGGTTACCACCTCTTCGAAGCGATGCGACAGCTGAACCGTCCGACGCTCTAACCGCGCGCTCTCTGCGATCTGCTGGCTCTGCGCCTGCGCCAGCGCCGCCTCCAGGGCCGCCATCCGCGTCTGCCCCTCTACCTGGACCTGCTGCAGGTCGCGCGCCAGTTCGTCGCAGCGCAGCCGCATCGTCTCGACCCGACCCTTCAGCGTGGTCACATCCTCTCGCGGGTAGCGCACCTGCTCGGTCAACTCGGCCAGGCGATGACGCAGATAGCCGTAACCCTCCCAGGCCGGCCGCAGAGCGACCGAGGCCACGAACAGCAGGCTAAAATCAGGACGCACCAGCTCCGGGCGCAGCAGCGAGAGCCCAAAAACCGCAGCGGCCGTGACAGCGTGACCGCCCAGCGCGCCCAGCAACAGATACTGCTCCATCCTGGCCAGCTGCAGCGTCTGTCCGCGTACCCCCTCGATGCCCAGACGCTGACTCTCCTGACCGTCCATCCGCGCCCGCCGGGCCGCGAAGTACAGATCCCACGGGATTCTTACCAGAAAAAACAGCCAGGTCAGACAGGCGAGGATCATCCCAATGTCCAGCGCCGCCGCCACCGTCAAAGTGCCAAAGTAGACCGCCGAGACCGTTGCAATCCCAGCAGCGGCCGCCATCATCAAAACCAGTTCGGGCAGTTTCACGAGCCAGCACCTCTTTCACCTTCTCAAGTTAGGCGAAAGCGCCCGCACGACAATAGGGTCATCTGACACCTCTTATCCCGAGGAACCCCCCCGGTTCCATAATTGGCATAAGGATCGAAAGCATCCGCAGCCGTGACGTCGAACGCCGTCGAATGTCATCCGAAACCAACCCGCCTCGCAAAAAATCGTCGGCGGGAATCCGCATAGCTGTGTACCTGCTTTTCGCCGCCGGAGCCGCCGGATATTTCTTTCTCCCTCCGTATCTTCGACGACAAGCCAACGAGCGGTTTCTCAGTTGCCGTACCAACGTCAAAAACATCAACATCGCGGTGGAAATGTTCATCCAGGATCACGACGGAGCCAACCCCCGAGAGATGACTGAGTTGTATCCCAAATATCTGGTCCAACCATTGATCTGCCCCGCGGCAGGCTCATCCACCTATCAGCTTAGAGCCGAGCACTCCAAGGACAACTACGTTATCCAGTGCTCTGGCCACCATCACGCCGATGTCGGATTAGGACCCAACCGACCCGCCTACAGCAAGAGCGAAGGACTCCTTGATCGTTGACCCAGGTGACACCTGTCAGTGATGGCTTGAGGCGGCGCAAGTAATCTCGGTGTACGAACACCATCGCTCCCAGTAGAAATGCCGCTGCTACCCGCCCCCTGACCCCTAGCAATCTCTTCAATAAACTCGATTTGCCTTTCTTCGAAAATTAAGCTACCTTGTCAGGGCAAAGACGGTTCCGAACCCGTCGACCCGTTTCGTCTTAGATTTAGATCCTGCCTTAGTGTGGCTCTCCGTCTTCGTCTCGAGTGGCCAGATAGTTCCATCCTTTTGCACACTAAAAATGGAGGATCATGAAAATGAATCTTTACGTAGGAAACCTTTCTTTCAGCACCAGCGAAGACGCTCTGCACCGCCTGTTCCAGGACTACGGCACCGTGAAATCGGCCCGCCTGGTCACCGACCGTGAAACCGGCCGCCCCCGCGGTTTCGGCTTCGTCGAAATGGAAGACCAGAGCGCCGGCCTGAACGCCATCGACAGCCTGAACAACAAGGAAGTCGACGGACGTCGCCTCGTCGTTAACGAAGCCCGCGCCAAGGCCGGACGCTAGTTCGACAACCGCTCGTCTCGAGTGCTGAAAAAGCCACCCGCAAGGGTGGCTTTTTTCGTTCCTTGACCCGATCCAGGTTCCACGATCCCCATCGGCGCGCGGATGAGATCATCTCTGCCCGCTTGGGGATCGGCGATCCCCATCGTCTCTGCCGGCTCGAGGACCGTGGCGATTCCCGTTCTTGCGGCCTGACAGCTCAGGCGACGGATAAGAGACGGTTGTTGAGCGGGCTATCAGACGCTAAACTCAAACTGTGAGCATAGCCGAACAGCTGAACCTTGTCTCTGTCGAGCAGTACCTCGCCGCAGAGCAGACCTCTCCGATCAAGTACGAGTACCTGGGCGGAGTCGTCTACGCCATGAGCGGCGGACGCAACCAGCACAATCTGATCTCGGGCAATGTGTTCGGGACTCTATGGAGCAGACTCCGCGGTCAGGCCTGTCGCCCCTACAACTCTGATACCAAAATCCGAATCCGCCTGCCCGGCCACCTTCGCTTCTACTATCCGGACGCGTCCGTCGTCAGCCAGCCGAACCCTGCAGGATACGTCTATCAAGACGCGCCGGTGCTGATACTCGAAGTGCTGTCCCGCTCCACGAAAAGACTCGACCTCGGAGAGAAAAAAGAAGCCTATCTCTCCGTCCCCAGCCTGGACCTCTACCTCGTAGCCGAGCAGACCCTGCCCGCTGTCATCGTCTTCCGCCGCACCGAAAACGGTTTCCAACGCGAAGTCTGGACCGGACTCGACGCCATCATCCCACTCCCTGAGTGGGACACCGAACTTCCCCTCGCCGAGGTCTACGACGGCGTCGACTTCGCAGGCGAGACGGACAACGACTAGCCAGGACGAGCCCGAGCACGGGACCCTCAATCACCTGCAAGATTCCGACGAACTTCTCAGCGCCACTCGGGGCCTCACCATCGACGACTCGGATTAGTAGGAACAGGTCCCGGTTGGAGGGGACAGCGGTGGGAGTTGGAGACGCGAAGCAGAACCCAGCGGCATGAGCTATTGGGCCTGCTATATCGTCAGAGAGCGAGAGCGAACCCGAGTCTACGCCCACAGATGGGGCGCCAGGTACATCTGCTGTCAGTGGCTCTTCTGGGGACCCGATGTTCTGCCGGCAATGATCAGCGCACTCGAGCCTGAGGTCGAAGGAGCGCCTCCTGACTGGGCCGAGGGCGGGATGGCGGTCGATTTGGATGCAAAGAGCCTCGTCTGGTTCTGCGAGGCTCCTGTCGACGATTGCCTGTCGACGATCGAGGCGCTGCTACCTCTACAGCGGGTGCTCTGGCCAGGATGGAGCGTCCAATGGGCAGCCAGAGGCTTGGACGATCTGCTTCTTGCCGCTGGACTTCCAGCCAGGAGGCCGAATTTCGAAGAGTTCGAGGCGGGCCAAACAGGCTATCGGCAGCTCGGCCCTGGTGGACCCGTAGTGGATATTGCGGAAAGATACGAGCTTGCCTTCGCAAAGATGATAGCAGAGCCGACCGAGGAGACGTTCGGCGTAGCGAGCCTGCGTGGAACGGACGGGAGCCGCAAACTCTACCCCCTGGGCGAGGCGGGCATCGAGAGCATTCTCGAGTACGGCCCTGGCCGAACGATACGCGCACTGGAGCAACGGCTCTCGCATCCCTCGGTGACGCTATCGGCAGCGGAGTGCTCAGCGCAAGCGGGTTTTGACATCGACGCCCAGGGACGTGTCCTGAGCCTCTGGAGCAGCGACCAAATCTGGACGAACCACTTCCGCAAAGTCTGGGAAGGCTGGACCATCGTCGACTGGGGTACCGATTACGGAGCACATCAGACACTGCTAGACGGACGGCTGCGAGTAGACTTCGTCCCAACCGATGAAATACTGGAGCTTCTCGAGAAATATCTCGTCCCCGACTGCGAGCATTACGAACCGTATGAAATCGAACACCCTGGCCAGACGGAGCGCATCAAAGCCGCCTTCCCCATCGACCTGCCCGAGCGACGGAGGCGCTGGCACCAGGCCGTCCAGACCGCTCTCCCCTAACTTTCGTTCTGATAATATCAGCCCGCCAAACTCGCTACCGCCGGTCCCCATCGGCAGGCGGATGAGCTCATCTCCACTCGCCTGGTGTTCCGAAGGCTCCAACCCCGTCCCCTCCGGCAGGTCTGTCGCCGCTGAAGCCTAAGACAGCAAGGATGAAGGTCCCAGCTGATAGCGTGGAAGTCTCGCCGTGACTCTTTGCCCGCTCAAGCAACCGGGAGTGCCGCTGCCCGAGAACATGTTGGAGGTGACCCTCTCTTCTCGCTCCTGGAACGATGTGGCCGTCGACCTGGCCACCTTCCGCTGCGACGGCCCCGTGGTGCACGAACTCAACGACGTCAAAGAGACCCGGCTCAGCGTCCTGCTCGAAGAGGTGGGAGGCCGCTGCGAGCCGCGACTTCAGCCTGACGCTCCCTGCCCTATCGCCTATTTCCCGCGTCACATGACCTACGCTCCCGCCGGGATGACGGTCTACGGCTTCGGTGACGGCGCGAGCTTCGTCAGGGACGCCACGCTAAGGTTCGACACGCCCGCCCTGTGCCAGCGCCTGTCCGCCGACTTCGACCCGAGCATGGTCTCCGTCCCCAGACTGCGTTTCGCCGACGACCGACTGTACAGCCTGGTCAAACTGCTGGCTCAGGCCGTGGATGACCCCGACCCCTCGTCCCAACTCTACGGAGACGGCCTGATCACGGCCATCGCCGCGCGCCTCTTCTCCTCCCCCCGCACCTCTCCGTCCGAAGTCAAAGGGCTCCCCACAAAGCTCCTGAGCGAAGTGATCGACTACCTGCACGCCCACCTGCCGCAGCGCATCGAACTCTCGGAACTCTCGGACCTGACCGGTCTTTCCCAGTCGCACTTCAGCCGCGAGTTTAAAGCCTCGACCGGGGTCTCGCCCTACCGCTGGCAAATCGAAGAACGGTTGCGTCGCGCCCAAACGCTGCTGCTCCAATCCTCCACCTCCCTCGAAGAGGTCGCCGAGGCCACCGGTTTCGCCGACGCCGTGCACTTCGGCCGCACCTTCCGAAAACACGTCGGCCACACCCCCGCCGCCTGGCGCCAGGCCCGACAAGCCTAACGACTAGCCTAAGAGCATTTTCCGACAGCCCGCAGCAGTTTCGAACAGTGACTCCGCAAGGGTCGGCTTTTATGCTAACTCCCACAACAGAGGCTCCCCCTTGCAGGAGCCTCCAACCAAAGGAGTTTCCCCATGCCCAAAAACGGCCTCGAAGCGCTGCTGCGCCCTGAAGATAGCATCCTCGTCCTGATCGACCACCAGCCTTACCAGTTCGCCAATCTGAACAGCCACGAGCCCAGCATCATCGTGAACAACGTGATAGGCCTGGCCAAATCCGCCAAAGTGTTCAACGTTCCCACCATCCTAACCACCGTGATCGAAGAGCGCGGCGGCTACCTGATCAAAGGGCTGCAGGACGTGTTTCCCGACCAGAAGCCGATCAACCGCACTTTCATCAACACCTGGGAAGACCCCGCCGTCACCGACCTGGTAAAAAAGAGCGGACGCAAACAGCTGATCCTGGCCGCCCTGTGGACCGAAATCTGCCTGGCCATGCCCGCCATCCAGGCGCTGGGCGAAGGGTATGACGTGTTCATCGTAACCGACGCCTCCGGAGGGGTCACTGCCGAAGCCCACGACATGGCCGTCCGCCGCATGGTCCAGGCCGGAGCCGTCCCGATCACATGGCTGGCCGTCGCCGCCGAGTGGCAGCGCGACTGGGCTCGCGAAGAGTCTGCGGCCGCCCTCTCCGAAGTCATTCTCGAGAACGGCGGCGCCAGCGGCGTAGCGCTAGCCTGGGAGCTTCAACTGCTCGCCACCAAAGCCTAGAACTTAGCCTCCACCGAAGCCTGACGTCCTGACAAAATCTCAGGACGTCAGGCGCTCTGGCCCGTAGCCTCTCGACTAAGGTCGACTCAAATCTCTACCAGACTAAGGTGCAGGTTGTGAGCCAGATCCAGGAAGTAGATGTTGGGAGAAGCCCAGACGGCCACGCGTTGAGGCGTGCCACTGGCAGGGCGCACTCTGGTGATGACAAACTCCCAACGGATAACGTCCAGCCCAAGCCGAGCCCAGTTCGTCTGAACGTCAATGTCGTCTCCTCGGTACTCACCCGGGACTCCAGCCAAATTGAGACGAGGAGTGAACCACGTTGTAGCGACGCGAAAGTAAAATTCCAGTCGGATCTGAGAGCCAGGCTCTGCGCCCAACTTCGGGACCTCGGTGGCACGCGCACCGACCCAGGTGGCACGCTGGAAAAAGCCCTGGGCCGCCAGGTAGTCCCCTTGATTGTCACTGAAGACGTACTCACCCTGGGCTCGCACGGCCGACGCCATGGGACCTGCTACGGGCGGCTGGTCAGGCACGGCATCTTCCGGAATGAGGCCGACTTCGATGCGAGCGGCCTCTTCCGGAGTGGTGACGAAGATGTCGCCCTCGAACTCTCCCAGCCCCAGTTCGACCGGTGGAATGAAGGTAATCAGTGAGGTCGCCCGCTGTAGCAGAGGAACCTGAGCAGCCACGGCGGCATAACTGCTGTCCGAGGCGTCGAAATTGCCGTTGGCTGTGGTCAACTGCTCACTGCCATCGGGGTAGACGATTCTCGTGTCGCCGACCCGAGTCGCCGCAGGGAACAGGGCGACAAACGACTCCGATTCGACTTCAGAGGTCAAGTAGAGATCGTCGTCGACGCGAAAGACCACGTACTCGCTGACGATGCCCAGTTCGCCCTGGCCGGGGAACTCGGTGTCCGCAGGCGCATTGCTGGCGGCGACCTGCTGCCCGGTGGGCTGATTGAGGTCTCCGTGGCTATCGCCACAGCCGGTGGCCACCCCCGCAGCAAGAACCCCACCTAGAAACAAGCACTGAACGCGACGACGCATACCCATCCAAAAGAACCACCCTTCATAAACGCTGGGACGACTTTGGTCAGAACGAGCTCTTTCCTGTCCCCCCAGGTTACCACCCCTCCGAGGTAGCTGCGCAGGACTTCCTCCGACAGGAGCAGGTCCTACGGACTTAGAAGATTCAGGCCGCCTTCTTTCGGGGAGGCGTGGATTGAAACCAGAACTACAACACCGAAGACCCGGGCCGCCCTCGCAAGAGGG